>JALUXI010000065.1 GCA_027019045.1 Piscirickettsiaceae bacterium
AGAGGATGCCATTATTATGCACCCAGGCCCCATTAACCGAGGGGTCGAGATCGACTCCGCCGTTGCCGACGGCCCCCATTCCGTTATTCTCGACCAAGTCCACAACGGCATCGCCGTACGGATGGCGATTATGAGCATCATTATGCAAAACGCCGCCGAATTGGAAGCACCACAAGGAGTATGGGCATGAGACTCGCTATTGAAAATATCCGCATTATCGACCCCGCCAACGATTTAGACACCATCAGCAACCTCTACCTCTCAAGGGGCAAATTCCTCACCATCAGCGACCAACCGCCTGAAGGCTACCACCCCGACCAAACCATTGATGGCACAGGCAAATGGCTGATTCCAGGCTTGGTCGATCTACAAGGACGACTCGGCGAACCTGGTAGTCGCTACGCAGGCTCCATCGCCTCTGAAACCCAAGCGGCGGTCGCAGGCGGCATCACCACCCTCTGCTGCCCGCCCGACACCCAACCTGTCGCCGATACCCAAGCGGTGATTGAGCTGATTCAACGCCGTGCCAGACAAGCCGCCACCGCCTTTGTCCTCCCCATCGGTGCCATGACCCAAAATCTCGACGGCGAACTGCTGGCCAATATGCACGCCCTCAAACAAGAAGGCTGCATTGCCGTCTCTCAAGCCAACAACCCCATTCAAAACCCGCTGGTGTTGCGAAACGCCCTTGACTATGCCGCCTCCTTTGACCTGCTGGTAATGATGCGCAGTGAAAACCAGCAGATGAAAAATAACGGTGTCGCCCATGCAGGAGCCATCAGCTCTCGTCTCGGACTGGAAGAGATTCCCGCTTCAGCCGAAACCATCGCCTTGGCAAGAGACCTCATTTTGGTGGAAGAGAGCGGCGTGCGCGCCCATTTCTCCCAGATTTCCACCGCCCGTGCGGTCAGCATGATTGCCGAAGCAAAAAAGCGAGGCCTGCCCGTCACCTGCGATGTCGCCGCCCACCACCTGCATCTCAATGAATACGACACCATGGACTTCAACAGCCTCTTCCATGTCACCCCACCATTGCGCAGCCAGCAAGACATGGAAGCCTTAAGATACGGTGTTCAATCAGGCATTATCGATGCCGTTGTCAGCGACCACACCCCGCTGCATCCTGATGACAAACTCCTGCCCTATGGTGAAAGTCAACCTGGCATCAGCGGTTTTGAAACACTGCTCGCTCTGATGCTTAAATTGGTCGAAATGGAGCAGTTGACACTCACGCAAGCCATTGCCGCCATTTCTGCTAATCCTGCACAGATTCTGCAAATCGACAGCGGCAGCCTCAACGAAGGTCACTCCGCCGACTTCTGCATCATTGACCCAGAAGCCCACTGGACGCTTAATCGAGAACAGATGGTCAGTGCAGGCAATAACAACCCTTTTGACGGCTGGGAATTCAACGGTCGCATCGAAGCCACCTACTTCCAAGGTCGCCCCGTCTATCGCCATTCAGATCACGCATGATTGAGTTGCAATTTCACAGCCAACAACCCGCTCTACCTCACCAAGAGGACGGCTATTGGCTGCTCACCTACCATCGCACCGACACTCACCCCTTCAACCTTCCGATTCAATTCGCCCTGCATCAATACAACCCCAAAGCTCAAATCGCTTTCAATGCCCAATTGATGCTCCAAGATGCTTCTAAAAATACACTTCAGAGCAGCGGGACTGGGAATTCTGGCAAAAATGCCCCACTTCGCAAACTACAATTTCTCAGCCCCTATCCGCTAGAAAATCCTCAACCCCTCACCCTGCCTGCCGCACTGCACCAATACAGTAAAAAAAATCGGCAAAATTCAGAAAAAATGCCAGAATCCACAGTCCCGCAAGCGTGGCAAGCGGTATTAAACGGTTGTTTCACCCCTGAAACCTTACAAACAGAAATAGAAAAAGCGATTCAAGCCACACAAAACCCCCTGCTGGTCACTGCCATCGGTTTAAAAATCGCTACAGCAGTACAATTTGCCCAACAATTTAAACCCTTTATCAACGAACACCCTATCCTAATGCTCCTGCAAGCGGATCCCCAAATTGGCTTCCCTTTTCAGCCAAAACCCGCCTTAATCATGGTGAACGAACTGGCACAGATCGCCCCCGAAGCCATCGGCATGATGCCTCTACTCGAAGACTGGCAAATCCCCAACCGCCTACTCAACCCCCACTTCCAAGCAGGCTGCTACCAAGGCACCTTGGAAGAACTTCTACACCAATGGCAAGAGCATTCTTCCTCACATCAATGGCAACAACTGGCATTACAGTGAGCGCTTTGCACGAGTGGGATGCGAGAGAACAAAGAGAAACAGAGCCAGAGCGCATGACTACTCTTTAAACGAACACCTCATGCACCGCTGGCTTATTCCTTACTTGAAAAAAAACCGAAACAGCCATGCTGGCAACATCACCAATAACATCCAGCCAATGACAAAAATCGACACACCAAACAGTGCTGCCGCCCATATTGAACTATTGGGTGAGTCAGTGGCGAAAATGGATAGGATGAGGGCAAACCACCCTACACCGAGTGCGACCCCGATTTGATAGAGTCGCCACCCCCATTTCAATAAACGCTGCATGTCCTCCTGCATGTTCTTTTAGATCACTCACTCATTTAGCTTATTTATAGCTTATTTGACTCATTTGACTTAGAAAACGCCCCTATTCCCCCACCAAACTCACCTCTTTTCGCAACTCATGTGCCACCTCTTCCACCATTTTGGCAGCTTTATGCGCCTCTTCAGAGATCATCGCACCAATGGCAGCGGCAATCAGGGTTTCCAGCTCATCAAAATGCGCATCTCCCACCGCTACAATTTGTGACTCGTCTAACATTAACTTAAACCGCTCAATCACGCCTGCGGCTTCTTTTTCGATTCTCTTTTGCATCTTTAAGGAAGTGCTGATTAAATCGCTTGAACTTCTGCAGGACTTTAAGGGGGCAGATTCTAGGCGGGCTTTGCAGGCAATGGCTAGCCCTTGTCAAAAAGCCCAACAACGAAGCTGCCCCCTTAAAGCCCCGCCCGAAGGGGGCTAAGCCCAGAAGCCAAGCGATTTAATCAGCACTTCCTTAATCCTCCTGAAAAATATCTTCGCCACTGCTTAAAATCAATGGATCGGGTTGACCCACCACTTTATGATCCTTTTCATCATACTCAAACTGCGACAACACATAACGCATCGCATTGAGCCTTGCCCGCTTTTTATCATTGGATTTAATCACTGTCCAAGGGGCTTCTTTGGTATTGGTGTAGAAGAACATATCCTCTTTTGCCTTGGTGTAATCATCCCAACGATCAAGCGAGGCCAAATCCATCGGGCTGAGTTTCCACTGCTTCAAGGGATCTTTTTTGCGTTGATTAAAACGGCGCAACTGCTCTTTACGCCCCACCGAAAACCAAAACTTCATCAGATGAATCCCACTTTCCACCAACATCCGCTCCAAATCGGGACACTGGTGCATAAACTGGGTGTACTCCATCGGTGTACAGAAGCCCATCACCCGCTCCACGCCTGCACGGTTATACCAAGAGCGGTCAAAAAACACCATCTCACCATGGGTTGGTAACTGATTGATATAGCGTTGGAAATACCACTGCCCCTTCTCCTGCTCATTCGGCTTATCCAACGCCACCACTCTGGCACCCCGTGGATTCAGATGCTCCATAAAGCGTTTAATCGTGCCGCCCTTGCCTGCAGCATCTCGCCCTTCAAACAGAATCACCAACCGTTGATCATGCGTTTTGATCCATTTTTGCAACTTCAGCAGCTCGATTTGCAACAACCGCTTCTGCGCTTCATACTCCGCTCTCGGCATCTTCTCTTTATAAGGGTAACTGCTATCACTTGATTTAATCTTTTTCATACTTTTACTTTCCTGTTGTTTTCATCCTTTATAATTTTATCCCTCTTCTGGCAAAATAAATTGACTCAACGCAACTATGAACTCAAAAGAAAAAGCACAACTGCTCACCCGTTACCAAACCGTCAAACAACGCATCATCCAAGCAGAAAAAGAAGCAGGACGAACTGACCCTGTCACCCTTTTAGCGGTGAGTAAAACCAAACCACTGTGGATGATTGATACGCTGGCAGAAGCGGGACAGCGAGATTTTGGGGAAAACTATGTGCAAGAAGGCGTGGAGAAAATTTTGGCCAGTGCCGAACGCTATCCTGACCTGATTTGGCACTTTATCGGCCCGATTCAATCCAATAAAACCAAACACATCGCCCAACACTTCCAATGGGTGCATAGCATTGAACGCTTTAAAATCGCCCGCCGCTTAAATGAACAACGCCCTGAACAACTGCCCCCCTTGCAGGTGCTCATTGAAGTCAATATTAGCCAAGAACCGAGCAAATCGGGTGTTTTGCCTGAAGCCGTCTTACCTCTGGCACAGCAAATTGTTGACCTCCCCCAACTTCAACTTCGAGGACTCATGTGCATTCCACAAAAAGCCGACTCACTAGACGCTCAACGCCAACCCTTTCACGCCATGCAACAGCTACTGAAGCAATTACAAACCGAACTCCCCGGCCAACCGATTGATACCCTCTCCATGGGGATGTCGGCCGATTTAGAAGCGGCGATTTTAGAAGGGGCCACCATTGTCCGTATTGGCACCGATATTTTTGGAGCAAGGGATTATGGCACGACAACGCCTCACTGACACCTTTTACAAAACGCTCGATGCCCTCACGCCAAACAAGCTGATTTTGAATCAGTGCCGTCTTGAGGGCAATCGGTTACAGATTCAAAATCAAACTTACGACCTCTCACAATACGACCATATTTATCTTTTCGGTTCAGGCAAAGCGGTCATCCCCATGACACAAGCGATGCAAAAACTGCTCACCCCCTTCTCCCCCGACACCCTCATTGTAGGTCATACACACATTGTGAGTCATACACAAACCTCCCTCGCCGCTCTCCCCAACACAACCTATCTACAAAGCACCCATCCATTGCCTTCGGAAAAAAGCCTAGAGGCAGGTGCAGCTCTCAAAGCCAAAATGGCGAGCCTCAAACCGAATGATTTTTATATTTATCTTCTCTCAGGCGGCAGCTCAGCAATGATTGAACAGCTGGTAGAAGGCGTGACACTTGCCGACCTGCAACAGACCACCCAGCTGATGCTGCATCACGGCGTGCCGATTGAAGAGATGAATGTGGTTCGCAAAGCCCTCTCACAGATTAAAGGCGGCAAACTGGCGCATGCCACCTCGGCACAAGGCATCGCTTTGGTACTGTCCGATGTATTGGGCAATGACCTTGAAACCATTGGTTCCGCACCACTGATGCACACCACAAAGCCAGCATCGGGACTGGGGATTTTAGAAAAATACGCCCTCTTGGAAAAAGTGCCGCCCGTGGTGGTTCAAGCGTTACAAAAAGCGAATATTGTGCCGCCCACCCACATTCACCACCACCTCCTTGCCACTAATGAAACCGTGATTGAAACCGCCACTAGCTTATTAGAACAACAGGGGATCGCCGTGCGGCCGTTCCCTTTTCGTATTCAAGGGGATGTTGAAGCGGTAGCGGACAAAATCGTACAGTCCCTTCCCTCGCAAAAGCCCGCTCAACCGCTCTGCCTGATCACAGGCGGAGAAGCCACTGTGACCGTCACAGGCAACGGCAAAGGCGGCAGAAATCAACACCTTGCTCTCACCCTTCTCAATCGCCTCAAACACCACCCGCTAGCCAATCACCTCACCCTACTGTGTGCCGCCACTGATGGCATTGATGGAAACTCCAATGCGGCGGGTGCAGTGGTTGATGCTCAACTACTTACACAAGCCAAAACTCAAGGGTTCAGCCTACAACATCACCTTGAAAACTTTAATTCCCACACATTTTTTCAATCACTCAATGCCCAAATCCTCTCAGGCGCTACCCATAATAACCTGCTGGATTTGCTGATAATTTATATTCATCCATAACTTATCCCACCCAACAACAAGCGGTCGCTTTTTCCCACAGGGGTTTTAACTTCTCGGGCAGGCCATCAGGTTGTAAATAAGCCCCCTCTTCGGGCAGAGGATAAAGTTCTGCCAAAGTGACCACCTCTTGCTGATGCAAACGGTGAAAAATCTCTTTGGCCGTAATCTGCTCATGCCCTGCAAGCCCACACGCTGACACCAGCTGATTAAAATGAAAAATGACCGAACTATGATAATTCGCTACCCGCTTCGCCTTGTCCGCAATATCCAGTGCCTTAAAACGGCTTGGATCTTGCGTCGCCACCCCTGTTGGACAACGGTTGGTATTACAGTTTTTGGACTGAATACAGCCCAATGCAAACATCATTCCTCTGGCGGAATTGACTGTATCCGCCCCCAACGCTTTTAGACGGAACAGATGAAAAGCAGAAAGGGATTTACCTGACGCAATCAGTCGAATTTGCGAACGCAGCCCACAGCCAATCAAACTGGCATGCACAAAGTGCAATGCATCTTTCAGCGGCATCCCCACCGAATTCGCAAACTCCACGGGGGCTGCCCCCGTCCCACCCTCTCCGCCATCCACAGTGATAAAATCAGGCACAATGCCCGTCTCCAACATCGCTTTACACAATCCAAAAAACTCCGAGCGTTTGCCCACCGCCAACTTAAAGCCCACAGGCTTCCCGCCCGATAGCTGGCGTAACTCCTGAATAAACCGCATCAATCCAATCGGGCTATTAAACGCCGTATGCCAAGGCGGAGAAACCACATCTTTACACACTTCTACCACACGAATTTTAGCAATCTCTTCGGTCACTTTTACCCCTGGCAATAACCCACCATGCCCAGGTTTCGCCCCTTGAGATAATTTAATCTCAATCATTTTGACCTCTGGGCGGTGGGCATTTTGGGCAAACAAGTTGCGGTCAAACTTGCCATCTGGAGTGCGTGCCGAAAAATAACCTGTCCCTATCTGCCAAATCAAATCCGCCCCATATTCCAAATGATAGGGCGACAGCCCACCTTCTCCTGTATTGTGAGCAAAGCCCCCCATCTTCGCCCCTTTATTCAAGGCCAAAATGGCATGCTGACTTAAAGCCCCATAGCTCATCGCCGAAATATTTAATAGCGACAAATCATAAGGCTGCTCACATCGCCCTTCACCCACTCGTACTCTCGGGTCAGGTTCGGTAATCGGCTTAGGCTGTAAAGAGTGGTTCAGCCACTCATACCCATTGCGATAGACATCAAATTGCGTCCCAAACCCCCGTGTATCCCGTTCGCCCTTGGCTCGCTGATACACCAAAGAACGAAACTCCCGATTGATGGGACGACCATTGATATCATCTTCCACAAAGTACTGCTGAATCTCAGGACGAACTGCTTCCAATAAATAACGGAAATGCCCCAGCACAGGATACAACCTCAATAGCGTATGCTTGGTCTGCCAAATATCATACAGCCCCAGCAAAAACAGCGGCAGCACTACCAGCCAGCCCCAAACCAACCACGGAAAATAAAGCTGCCCCCAAAGTAGCAACCCCATCATCCCAAAAGAAACCCACCAAAATGCTTTCTGCACGCCCATCTCCTTCGTCAAACACTTCTATCAAGACCTAGCATAAATGAAATCATGACAGAATTCAGGACATAAAAAAAGCCGACGAGGATCTCTCATCGGCTTGTTCTCCTTTTTGGCGGGTTGGCGGGCATCTCCATTGCCTTCAAAACAGCATCCAACCCAACGGTGGGAACTTTTTCGCCTCCCACTTTTTATCCGTTATTCTCTTTATCGGTCGATTGAGGTATTTCTTGAGGTGATTTTTGACCAGCTTCAGATAGTTTTTGTACACCCTTGGCATTTTCTGCCGCAGGCTTCAATCCATCTGTCGGAATCTCAACACCACTTGGCTTCAAAGTAACCTTATCCAATCCAGCCATCTGTGCCAACTGATCGTGTAAACTTTTCACCTTATCATACCAAGCTGAAACTGGTTGTTGAGCAGGATCTCGTTGTGCCAGTGTCATCGAAAACAACTGATCCACCTTCTTTCTCGCCTCTTCAAAATACTGACTCATATTTTCTACCGCCTGTTGCATTTTTTGTAAATAGGGCGGTAAATCTGCCACTTTCCCATCACCTTTCTGTGCTGGCACTCCTCCTTGAGTAGACTGTTGCACCTGTTGATAAGCCGCTGCACGCTGATAACTCTGTGTTTTGACCTCTGACTTTTGCATATCTAAAGAGACATTGCTCAACTGCCCAAAGTCAATCTTCATATGTTGTGCCTGCTTAAATGCCTCTTCAATATTGCCATCAAAAAATTGATTCGCCAATTGATTCACCTGTTCGAACACATTATAAATCGCCTTTAACTCATTTTGATTAAGGTTGCCTTTCACCGAAAAACCAAATCTTTCTTGAAAAGCCGTCGCCTCCATCGCTTGAGTTGACTCAAAATAGCGTGCACCCTTTGGTCCCGCAGTAGCTGCTTGATCATGCTGATAAGATTGATACTGTGCATAGAGTTGACGGAAATCGACCTGCACCGTATCTCCCTCTTTGGTTCTCAAAGTCAGTTTCATTGTTTGACTATAACCATACGCCTGTTCATACTTTTCAGTGGCTGCGGCAGCACGCAACCCTTTTGCTGATGGATGAAAATCTGCATCTTGATCCAACTTGCCATGCATCAATGCCTGCTCATTCGGATTCTGCTTTGCATGCAACAAATCTGCCAAAGGATTCCCTTTAGCGTCCTGCGCCCCCGTCAATTTGGCCAAATTAGCCTGTAATGGTGTAATCGTATTCATGACTCTCTCTCCATATTCAGGAAGCCCACCCCCTGTGTTATCTTGTGTTTATTTTTGGGCTTCAAAAAGATTTCTTCTCAATATCCATAACGGCCAGTTTATCAAAAACTTAAGAAAAAATTTCATCATGACAATATCACATCCATGCACAACACGCTTAAGTCCGCTTTTATTGTTTATAATAACCATTATCAAACAACAAAATAGGATTCGAAAATGACTCAACCTACCCTTTGTTTTATCGGTGCGGGTAATATGGCTCGTAGCATTATTGGCGGCCTCATTGCTGATGGCTATCCCAAACAGCAAATTTTAGCCACTGACCCCAATCTCGCACACTGTCAACAATTTACCCAAACCATGGGCGTAGCCTGCGATGTGGACAATGTTCAGACCGCCGTCCAAGCTGATATTATTATTCTCGCAGTTAAACCTCAACAGCTATCAGCCGTCTGCCAAGAGTTGGCTGAAACCGTCCAGCAAAATCAGCCGCTGATTATTTCCGTAGCGGCGGGTATTCGCACCCAAGATATCGCTCAATGGCTAGGCGGTGAGGTGGCGATTGTTCGTGCCATGCCCAATACTCCCGCCTTGATTCAAAGCGGTGCCACCGCACTGTTTGCGAACCATTTAGTCAAAGATGAGCAGAAAGACCAAGCGGAACATATTCTGCGAAGCACTGGGCTGGTTGTCTGGGTGAAAGAAGAACAGCAAATCGATGCCGTCACCGCCCTTTCAGGCAGTGGCCCTGCCTACTACTTCTTGTTTATGGAAGCCATGGAGCAGGCGGGGGAACAGCTTGGACTGGATGCCAAAACCGCCCGAGTGCTTACGCTACAAACCGCCTTGGGAGCGGCAAAAATGGCGATGGAAAGCAGCGATGACCCTGCAACCCTCCGCCAAAAAGTCACCTCACCTGGCGGCACCACTGAACAGGCACTCAAAGTCTTTGAATCACAAGGTTGCAAAGAGATTGTTCAACAAGCCATGCAAGCCGCCTACCACCGTTCACTCAGCTTGGCAGAAGAGCTGGGCAATCCCCCCAATGCCTTACAAAATAAAACAGGAGAAAATGCATGAGTCCCGTTGCTTCTGGTGGTCTTTTTCTACTCCAATTTTTCGCAGGACTCGTGACCTTTGTTCTGCTATTGCGTTTTTTAATGAGAGCGACCCGCGTTGACTGGCGGCACCCGATTGTCGGCTTTGTCGCCAAAGTCACCAACCCTATCTGCCGCCCCTTTGGCATGCTGTTTAAGCATATTGGACAGTGGGATTGGACAGCATTATCTGCTGCTTTTGTGGTCGAAGTCCTTTTTGTCGGCTTGATTGGTTTCTTAACGGGGCGGGATTTTGGACTGATGACCATCCTACTGGTCAGTTTTACCGAAATTGCTAACCAGCTTTTGGATCTCGTTTTCTGGCTGATTGTGATTCAAGCGGTACTCAGCTGGGTCAGCCCTGGCTACAATCCCAATACCGTTCTCTTTAATCAGATGGTCGCCCCGATTTTGCGTCCTTTTCAAAAGATCATCCCTCCCATTTCAGGTATTGATCTCTCCCCGCTAGCGGTACTGGTGGCGATTCAACTCACCCAAATCGTGCTGCTTCGCCCGATTGTCGGTATCGCACAAGGGTTGGTCGGTTAAATGGCAGCCGTAACCTTTGAAGAGGATATCCTCACACTCCATGTCTATCTCCAACCCAAAGCCAGCCGAGATCAAATTCAAGGCTGGCATGGAGAAGGCGACGATCAAGCCCTGAAAATCGCCATCACCGCCCCACCGATTGACGGCAAAGCCAATGCCCACCTCATAAAGTTTCTCAGCAAACAATTCAAGGTGAGCAAAAGCAGCATTGAAATCGTCGCAGGCGAACTCAACCGCCATAAACGCCTTAAAATCCACCACCCCAAAAAAATACCTGAACTCATAGAAGCCGCCTTATAATATTGCCCATGAGCGAAAACTTTACCCCTCCTGAAAATTCTGTCGGTTTTGTCCAACCGCAAACCCTCCATGTTGACACCCCTTTAGAGATGGCGTGTGGTGTCACCTTGCCGCAGTATGATTTGGTTTATGAAACCTACGGCACGCTGAATGCGGACAAAAGCAATGCGATCTTAATCTGCCATGCACTTAGTGGCAGTCATCATGTGGCGGGCTATTATGAAGGCGAAAAGAACCCTGGCTGGTGGGAAGGGTATGTCGGCCCTGGCAAACCGATTGATACCAATGAATTTTTCGTTGTCTGCTCCAACAACCTAGGCGGCTGTCATGGTTCCACAGGCCCCGCTTCCATCAACTCTGAAACGGGTCGTTACTATGGCCCCGACTTCCCCATTGTCACCATTCCTGACTGGGTCAATAGCCAAAACACCCTGCGTGAACACCTCGGCATCGACCGTTGGGCAGCGGTTATTGGCGGCTCTATGGGCGGCATGCAAGCCCTGCAATGGTCCATTCAGTATCCTGACAAACTCGCCCATGCAGGGGTGATTGCCGCTGCCCCCAAGCTTTCGGCGCAAAATATCGCTTTTAACGAAGTTGCTCGCCGTGCGATTATGACCGATCCCGAATTTCACAATGGGCGTTATTTAGAGATGGGCACCGTTCCCAAAAGAGGGCTTGCCTTAGCACGGATGCTCGGGCATCTCACCTATCTCTCCGACGATGTCATGGGCGAAAAGTTTGGACGAGAATTGCGAGAAGGGGAGCTGAAATATCATTTTGATGTTGAATTCCAGGTGGAAAGCTACCTACGGTATCAAGGCGAAAAGTTTGCTACCAAACTCAAATTTGATGCCAACACTTATCTGCTGATGACCAAAGCGTTAGACTATTTCGACCCTGCTGCTGACTTTGACCACGACCTCACAAAAGCGATGGCACAAGCCCAAGCGGAATTCTGGATCGCCTCCTTTACCACCGACTGGCGTTTCTCGCCCGAACGCTCACGAGAAATTGTCAAAGCCCTACTGGATAATGATGCAGCGGTGAGCTATGCCGAAATTGAATCCCAACACGGTCATGATGCCTTCTTACTGCCCAACGCCCACTATGAAGGGGCTTTCCGAGCCTATATGGACAGAGTTAAAACCACCGCCAAATCCGTCAACCAAGGAGAGAACCGATGAACTCGCCTTCCCCCTCTCCCATCAGCCCAGAATTTAAACTCATTGCCGACTGGGTCGCCCCCAAAAGCCGTGTTTTAGATTTAGGCTGCGGCGACGGCACCCTGCTGGCTTATTTAAAAGACCGACACCAAATTAGCGGCTACGGCATGGAAGTGGATCCTGAAAAAAATATCCTCGCCATGCAAAAAGGACTCAATGTCATCCAAAGCGACCTCAATAGCCAAGACATCTGCCACTACTTTGATGAAGACTCTTTTGACACCGTCATTATGACCCAAGCCTTACAAGTGGTGGCTCGTCCCGATATGCTGCTGGATGAAATGCTGGATGTTGGCAAGCAAAGCATCATCACCTTCCCCAACTTTGGACACTGGAAAAACCGCTTCCAGCTCTTCTTTACAGGCAAAATGCCTCAAAACGATGCCCTTCCCTACCACTGGTACGACACCCCAAATATCCACCTCTGCACCTTTAAAGACTTTGAAGCCCTCTGCGAAGACAAAGGAATCGAAGTGGTCGACCGCACCGTTGTCAACCACCAACACCAAACCACCCTCAGCATGAAACTCCTTCCCAACTGGTTCGGCGAAATCGCCCTCTATAAAGTGCAGCGAAAAAGTGCTTGAAAAATTAAGAGAAGAAGCTCTTCATAAATGGAATGGCGACAACCGCTAAAATGAGCGCAACGCCCCACTGCAAGACTTTCATATCCCCTCTCAGGCTTTCTATATCCGCTTTGGTTGCCACTTCTTCAAGGCGGGCTGACTGAATATTCTCGATAGTATCCAGTACCGCTTCGGCTTGCTTTTCATCAAAACCACACTCTTTAAGCTTATTAAAAAGCTGATGTGTATTGATCACCTGACCCATAAATAAAACCTCCTAAATTAAGGCTCAATTGTAGCACAAAACAACCACTTAACTTAATAACAGCCTCCTCTCCCAAATACACACAAAAAATCCTAGTATTTTCCAAAATCCCCAGTCCTGCCCCTTAATGCGCTTATTTTCAAATAATATCTATTCTTATTTGCATTGTTATCATTCTCTGTTTTATAATGCAATTAACAATTATTATCATTTAGGAAAGTTATGACCACCCTTGCCCAATGTCAGGCCAATCAACGCTGTCAAATTAAGAGTCTTGAAGGCGATTTAGAGATGAAATTACGCCTCGTTAATCTGGGTTTTCACACCCATAGCCAAGTCAAAGTGGTGATGATTCGTGACCGCGCTTTGGTGGTCTGTGTCGATGGTTCTCGTTTTGCCATTGACCGAGACATTGCTCAATATATTGAAGTGGAAGAGACGCTATGACCATCCCTAGCCCTAAAGTTGCCGATCAACTCAAAACCGCTCCCAAAGTGCATCCGAAACAGTTTCAGATTGCCCTAATTGGGAGCCCGAACTGCGGTAAAACCACTTTATTTAATCGCTTAACAGGCGCTCAGCAAACCACAGGCAACTGGCCTGGGGTAACCGTTGAAAAAAAGAGCGGTGAATTTAAAATTGGGGATAAAAGCTTTAATCTTGTCGATTTACCAGGTGTCTATAGCTTAGAAGCCTCTTCTCATGCAGGTTTAGATGAAAAGGTGGCGAGAGATTTTCTCTCCTGCCAACCTGTGGATTTGGTACTCAATATTGTGGATGCCACCAGTTTAGAACGCCAGCTTTTCCTCACCGCCCAACTGCTCCACATGGGATTGCCGGTCGTTGTGGTATTGAACCGTATGGATATGCTGAAAGAGCGCAATATCGAAATCGACATTGACAAGCTCTCTGCTAAGCTCGGCTGTCCTGTGATTCCGATTTCTGCCTATTACAATCGAGGGCTTGATGACCTAAAAGCAGCGATTCCCAAATACCTTAATCAACCTTGCACCCTCCACTTTGACCTGCCTGAAAGCTTGCATGAAGCGGTGCATAAAGTCCGAGAACTGGTGCCTGAACAACAGCACCAAAGCTGCTGGCATACCCTCCAACTGCTAATGCGTCCTGAAGAAGCGCCCCTTGAAATTCGCTCTTTGCTTGAGGCAGAAAAAAAGCAGATTGAACAGCAATACCAAGAAGAACTGCCTCTGCTAGTAGCCGACCTCTATTTCCAGTTTGCCCATGAGGCGACCCATGCCAGCCTAAAACAACTCGATAAATTTACCCGCAACACCACCAATTTAATTGATCAATGGGCCTTGCACCCCAAATTCGGCATGCCCATTTTTTTAGGGATGATGTACCTGCTATTTGCGGTCTCCATTGCGGTGGGGAATCTTTTTCTTGATTTCTTTGACCTTGGTGCGCAAGCTCTGTTTGTCGATGCCCCCACCCACTGGCTAGAAGCCATCCATGCCCCCAGTTGGCTGATTGCACTACTTCCAGGGGGCATTGGTGCTGGGATTCAGGTCGTTGCCACTTTCATTCCCGTCATTGGTGCCTTGTTCCTCTTCCTCTCCATTCTGGAAGAGACAGGCTATATGCAAAGAGCTGCACTGATTATGGATCGCTCCATGCGTAAATTGGGGCTATCAGGTCAAGCTTTCATTCCATTGGTGGTCGGCTTTGGGTGTAATGTGCCTGCGGTATTGGCGACGCGCACCCTGCCCAATGTACGAGATCGCATCATGACCATAATGATGACCCCTTTTATGTCCTGTAGCGCAAGATTGACGGTATATATTCTTTTTGCAGCTGCCTTTTTTGCTGACCATGCAGCACTGCTGGTGTTTTCACTCTATCTGATTGGCATTGCCGCTGCTGTCCTGACTGCGCTTTTTCTCAAGAAAACCCTGCTCCCAGGTGAAGCGCCTCCCCTACTGATGGAGCTACCCGTTTATCACAAACCCGCTCCTTTAAATGTGTTGCTCAATACCCGCAATAAGCTCAAAGGCTTTATTCTAGATGCGGGGAAAGTGATTGTCATCGTAGTGGTGATTTTAAACTTCTTTAATAGCCTCGGTACCGACGGCACCTTTGGTCACCAAGACCAACCCACCTCCGTTTTAAGCACGGCAGCCAAAGCCATCACACCCGCCGTTGAGCCTTTTGGTGTCACCGAAGAGAACTGGCCTGCCACGGTGGGTTTGATGACGGGCTTTTTGGCAAAAGAGGTCGTCGTCGGCTCTTTGGATGCACTCTATCAGAATATGGATAAAGCACCGCAATCAGAAGAAGCACAGGCTCAACCCTATTCGCTGGGTGCAAATTTAGGTGCCGCTCTGATGACCATTCCCGACAACTTTAAAGCCCTTTGGCACAATATCATGGATCCACTGGGTCTGGAAGGACTCAATGAAGCCCAAAATGCTGAAGCAGCGGCAGAAAGCCAAGGTATTGAAACCAGCACCTTAAGAAAAATGGTAGAACACTTTGATGGCACCCTCGGTGCCTATGCTTACCTGCTGTTTGTCCTGCTCTACTTTCCTTGTGTCGCCACCTTTGGGGCAATGAAACAGGAACTCGGTTGGCGTTGGGCATTGGTCAGTGGAAGCTGGAGCCTATTTTTAGGCTACAGTGTGGCGGTAAGCTTTTATCAAATCGCCACCTGGTCACGACACCCCGAAGCAACCATCTTTTGGATTGGTCTCTTTGCCAGCCTCTACCTTATCCTCTATCTCACTTTAAAAAGAATAGGTGCTAAGATCACTGCATGATTTTACGAGACATTAAAGCCTACATTCGAGAGCATGGCCAAGTCAGCTTGGAGGATATTATCAACCACTTTGACTTGACGCTTGAAGGAGCAGAAGCAATGACAGAGCGGCTGGTGGAGCAGGGATTTATTCAACATATCCCGCAAACCAGTCATTGCAGCACAGGACAGTGCAGCGGCTGCACCCAAGCCCATCCCAGCGATCGCTATCAGTGGATCCCTAAAAAACTCAAACCTCTAAAGTTATAAGAGCGCTTTGCACGAGATAAATGCACAGCGCTCATAAAGTTGGTAGAATGTTTGAACTTTAGGGTGGAAAATGACGGTAAACGGTTAGGGATATGGCTCGATGGTATTTAAAAGGCAACGCAAGACGGTTTTTTCGGATCAATATGCAGCTGCGCGTGCTGATTTTGCCCCACTCTCCTATTGAAGAGGCTGAAATCTATGCCACGGGCATTGAATACTTCCCCCCAAGATTGGAAACCAAGCTTGATTTAGAAAAAAAATCTATTTATCTATGGCTGGAACGCATCCAAGATCATCGTACGCTCATTACCAACCTATTTAACGAAATTGTTCAATATATTGACTATCTTGGCAACCTACTTAAACAGCTCTCCAGAGGCATTGATCCAAAGCAAGATGCTCACTACTGGTTGAGTATGTCGCAATTTAACAAAGGCTTCACCTTGTATGCCACCTTAAAAACTTCTGCCCCCAAAACCTATCAATATGTCAAACTACTGGAAGAAAAATACATCGCTTTCCTTCAACAACTCCAGTACAGTATTGAACAATCCGATGAAAAAACATTTGCCGTCAAAAGTGCCCCTCCAACAGGCTTTAAAATTGACGAACTATACGAAATATTCTCTCAGGAAAAATTCAAAAAGATTCCTCTAATTCAAGCTTTTCATGCCTTAATTAGCTATTTTGAAAGCTATGTAAATGTATTTCGAGAACTCTACAACGATAACTACCTCAAAAGTTTTCCTAATGAATGGTCAACTGTCGAAGCCAATATCAGTGCAGGAGGGATTGCAGTACAAATGGAAAAACGCTTTACTTTGCACCAAAGAGTGGATGTCAATATCTACTTCCCAGAACACAAACGATTACTAACTTTTGACGGAAATGTCGTAGCGATGCACTCTATGGTCAATAGCTACCTTGAAAGAACCGCCATTAATTTTGAATATCCTGATGGGATACAACAAAATTTTTTGCAGACACAAATTCAAGTTTATGAAATTGAACAAACAATGGATATTCCATTAAAGTGATTTAACGCTATGCCAGGAACGAATCATGATGTTGAAGCGGGATTTATGGATGAACTGCCTTTTCCTTTAAGAGATGCTGCCGTTGATCTCATCACCTACAGTACACTTAAAGAAATGTTGACAATTTTTATCCATGGTCCTACGCCTTTTTTAAAAAGAAAATTTCCTCACACAGAAAAAGAGTGGCGTACACTCTCTCGTGCTGTACTCCTCACTAAAATTACCTACTTTGAACTCAACCCCATGTTTCCCAATCAAGACATTGATCGGTTATGCGATATTGCTATCTATGTTTATGGTCAACCTGATGGCGACCTTGTCAGCCTCTATCATGAAGTCGCAAACAAATACCTTTATTTTGCAGACTGGCTCAAGTCAGTTATTGAAGTCAAACAACAGAAACTTCGAATTCAAAAAAATCACGAAAAAGCATCGGGCATCACTTCATCCTCTAAAGGAGACAAAAGCACTTCTGGATAAACCACCATCGTATCTTTAAGTTCTCTTAGCTGCACAAAAAGAGTAATACTCTTTTGTGTCTCGAAAGGAATAAACTCAAACTCCAGCCCTACCAAAAATTTACCTGCACCCTCATTCACTTCTCTCACCATCACCATTCGCCCTTCACAAACGACCACCTCATCATCTAGCTTCATAAACACATGAAATCGACTAAACTTCTCGTAGAACACATCTGTCAAAAAACTACAGCCTCCTGCACTCAGATTCACCCTTCGTTCAGGCCAAAAACTGCTATGAGTGATAGGTCGATAGTGTACTTTCAAACGATTTAGAACATCGACAAGTAGATTAAATTTCTCCACCAACAACATCAATACCTTAGCGAGCAACACACCTTTCTGAACCAGTTTTTCTAAATTATTCACATAGTCATTGACATCAAAATGTAAGCGTTGAGTTGACTGAAAGAGAAATAACTTCCCATCAATACTGGTTTCTGCCACCTGCACTAATTCCTCCACTACATCTTCCGTTTGAAAGAAAAAATTCTCAATTAAAGGCCTTAATTTTTCAGATCTTCCTGCTTTAGGCACTGCCAACCTATGATCTTCTCTCAAACGATAACTAAACTGACCGTCTTCCCTTGGATCCTCTAAATCCATAAATCTATCTAAAATCCAATGAATAAACTTCAATCGTTTATTGAGTGTATAAAAAACATTCGCGGTTTGAGTATTTTTGATAAACAGTTCATCAATCTCGATAAGAATCTCTTTATCAAGCATCCCCAATCTAACCTCTTCTTCAGGCTCAAGCACCACCTCTCGCAACTTTTTCAGCGTATGGTCAAAATCACCCAATGTCTGCAAATAGATGGGAATCTCTACATCGTAACGAAAAAAACGCCTTGCATTCTCCATAATACTAAATAAACCTTAAGGAAGTACTGATTAACCAAGACGCAATCGTCTCAATCTCCTCTTCACACACACTATGCCCCATTGGAAAAGTGTGCCACTCTACGGCATAGCCTTTCTTTTCCAAGGCTGCTTTTGATTGCTCCGCCACTGACAAAGGGACAATATCATCATACAGACCATGTGCCATCAAAATCGGCAAGCCTCGATGCTGAAAAAACTGCTGTGGCAAAGGGAAATAGGTGGACAACGCCATCACCCCTGCCAAACGAAACTCATAACTCAAAGCCGCATGCAACGCAATCACCCCGCCTTGCGAAAAGCCCGCCAACACAATCTTCTCAGGGGCAATGCCCAAAGCTCGCTGTTCATTAATCAAATCAAACACCCGATAACAGGAAACACGAATCCCTGCCGCATCGACGACATTTAACAAATCCAGAGAGCGAATATCGTACCAACTTCGCATCTTCATCCCACCATTGATCGTTACAGGCGCTTCTGGTGCCGTTGGAAAAATAAAACGAATACGGTGATCTTCAGGTAAATCCAGTTGCGGAAGCAAAGAAGCAAAATCATTGCCATCCGCCCCCAAGCCATGCAGCCAGATTACCGCCGAATCGGCGGTCTGTTTCGGTTCAATAACAATCGGATTCATAGTGATAATTTGATAAAATAAATAGCTTCAAATTTTAACAGGATTGACCCATGCTCGGGCAGAAACACCGCTTTCTTACGCTACTTATTTTACTCTCCACTAGCCTCGCACTGCTTTCTATAAGCGGCTGTGGCAAAAAAGGGGCGCTCTACCTGCCTGATGACCCCAAACACGCCCCAAAACAACCCAAAAAAATTTAGAGACTCAAAAACATGACACAATCTATCAATACCCATAGCCCCCAATTCACCTACCAGAATGGCGAACTGCACATTGAACAACTCCCCGTCGCTCAACTCGCTCAAGAGTTTGGCACCCCGCTTTATCTCTACTCAAAAGCCCACTTTCAACAAAGATGGCAAGCCTTTGACCAAGCTTTT
>JALUXI010000066.1 GCA_027019045.1 Piscirickettsiaceae bacterium
GCAAAATCTTCTGCAATGTGCCTTCTGAAACTTCACTTTGAGCTTTAATCACCAAATTTTTCAAAAAAGATGGCTCACTTTTCAACATCCCTGGACTCATCTGCAATTCTTGTGGGGTACTGGCAATAATATGCGCTGATGCCACGCCTTGCTGATTCAATACATAATTCAGTACAGGCAGAGGACCAAAAACGGCATCAACCTGACCTTTGGACAATTCTGTCACCGCCTGCTTAAAATCATCAACCTCTACAATCTGTTCAACTGGCAAGACTGTTTTTAAATAAGCCTCAGCACCCGAATGACTTGGTACAGCCACTTTCTTTGCAGACATCAACTTAAAATCAGGCACATATCGCCCTGTTTGACTCATCACCACTAAAGGAAAACTATAATAAGACAATCCCAGATTCAGACGATTTTCGGTCTTTTCCCAAGGAATCACTCCCACCACCCCTTGCACCTGACCAGAAGAAGTCAATGCTCTCAACTGTTGGTGGGTTGCTGCGGGCACATACTCAACTGAAACCCCTAGCTTTTTAGCCACCTCATTAAAATAAGCAATTGCCACCCCCTGCCATCGCCCCTGTTCATCCAAAAAACTGATGGGTGGAAAATGTGCCAATGCAGCCATTTTTAAACTCTCATGATTAAGCAAATAATGCTGCTCTGCCTCCGACAGTGTTTGAAAAACTTGATCATTAAAAATAAATGCTGCCTGCTTTTGTTGCCAAGCTGCAGCCTCAAAGTCAGACAGCATCCCCATCCGCTTCATATCATCTACAATCGCCGACAACTTCGCCTCACTCACCTCGCCAATCCGTTTCAAACCATAGGGCGCAATAAACTTCTCAGAAGCCCTCGCTTCCGCCATTAACGCCCGCTTCGACTTCACCACCGCCGCATGTGCCAGCATATAATCAACAACTGCTTCAGGGTGCTGCAATGCATAACGCCAACCCTCAATGGTCGCCTGCTTAAATTTAAACGCCGCTTGCGGATGCTGCCCAATAAAATGCTGGCTCATAAAAACCAAATCCGCATAGCTTTGCACACCATAATCTTTAGGATCAATAAGATAAAAAGGAACGCCTTTCTCTTTTAACTGAAAAGGCTCATTGGTCTCAAAAGCGGCATAAAAATCAGCCTTCCCCGAAATAAAATCGCTCAACTGTGCCGAATTGATCGTCACAATAGGATGTACGCCTGCACGACGAATCAAGTTTTCAATTTCATAATTATGCGCCGAATAGAGTCGCTTCCCATTCAAATCCTGCAAACTATGAATCGGCGAATGTGCCAAGAGCACCAAAGGAGAAAACTGATAATTCGCCATCAACACCTGAATCGGCTGGCCTTGCAAAAAATCTTTAAGAATCAGGCTACTGTCCACACCTACTTGGTAACGACCAGAGACCACTTCAGAAACAATAGACCGCTGATTCCAAGGCGAAATAGAGACATCCAAACCTTCTTTTTGATACAGCCCCAACATCTGAGCCGCATAAAACCCCGCAGCCTCAAACTGGGGATGCCAGTTTAATAACACCCGAATAGACACCGATTCAGGTTGGTTTTTTGAGACGAACGGCGTGGACGACTCTTGCGCAAACGCCATTGAGATAAAAAGAAAAAAACCTAACAAGAGAGAAGCCAAGAACTTAAGAATCAACTGTTCACACCCAAAAATCAATTATGAAAAATCATGGTTAGAATTTCATTATAATCCTTTCAATCTAATCATCTAGTCATTTAAGAAAATACTAATATGCCCGAACTTCCCGAAGTTGAAACCACCCTCAGGGGAATTCAACCCAAAACGGAACAACAAACCATCCAGCAACTCATCATCCGCCAACCCAAGCTCCGTTGGCCTGTTTCCGCCGTTTTACAACAAAATAAGGTAGCAGGACTGGGGATTTTGAAGATTTTGCGGCGTGGAAAATATCTCATTCTGCAAACCGCTAAAGGCGATATCTTGATTCACCTCGGTATGTCGGGCAATCTTCGAATCTTGCCGCAAAACACCCCTGCTCAAAAACATGACCATATCGACCTGCTGCTTGAAAATGGCTATCTACTGCGTTATCACGACCCTCGCCGTTTTGGGGCTTGGCTCTGGGCAGATAAAGCTGAAGGCGGCTACTTACAACATCCCCTGATTGCCAAACTCGGCCCTGAACCACTTTCAGATGACTTTACCGCCGACTATCTGCAACAACAGATCCAACGCCGTAAATCCTCCATTAAAACGCTGATCATGAACAGCCAAATCGTTGTGGGTGTCGGCAATATCTACGCCAATGAAGCCCTCTTTCTCAGCGGCATTCATCCCGCCACCCTGCCACAACCCCTCTCTCCCACTCAGTTTCAAACCCTTGTCGACAACATCAAAAAAGTGCTGACAGCAGCCATTCAACAAGGCGGCACCACCCTCAAAGATTTCCTCACCCCCGATGGCAAACCAGGCTACTTTGAACAGCAGCTCAATGTCTATGGCCGAGCCCACCAACCCTGTCCGGTCTGCCACACCCCCATTGAAAAACTCACCCTCAACCAAAGAGCCGCCTACTTCTGCCCAAAATGCCAGCCGTAACACAATAAACTTGCCGTTCACCCTAAAACTCCCTAAAATTCAAACCATGAAACTGATCATCTTCCTTCTTTCCCTGTTGTTGCTGCTCACAGGCTGCGACACCAAACCCGCAGCCAAACCACAAGTGGAGTCGTGGCCATTGGTTAAGGATTGCAACCTCCACCAAACCGCTTGCACCGCACGACACGGCAACCAAAGCGTCACGCTCGACATCACCCCCAAACCCATCCCCGTTGCCAAACCCCTTCAGGTCAAAGTCACCCTCAACCACCTCCAAGCCAAACAGATGCAAATCGATATCAGCGGACACAATATGTATATGGGCTACAACCGCCTACCGCTAGAAAAAGTAAATGAACAACACTGGCAAGGCACCACCATGCTCGCCTTCTGCACCAGTGCCAAAATGGAATGGCACCTCACCCTCCTCATCGACACACCCGACGGCAAACAGCTCCAAATCCCCTTCTACTTAGAAACCCGCAGTCGCTAAACACCATGACGCAAACCACAAAAATCACCCTAAAAGCCCCCAAAGCAGCCATCAGAGAACACCGCCGCCAACTCTTTACCCTCGCTGTCATCACCGCCGCTCTCGCCACCCTCGCTCTACTGTTTAGCCAATATGCCCATAGCTCAACCTTAGCCAGACTCACAGGGTTTGTTACCCTCTTCCCTGCCCTGCTCACCTTCCTGCAACTCCACAAGCTTGCCAGCTTTCCACCTGACAACGCCACCCAAACGCTCAAACTCGAATTCAGACCTCACACCATCTACCTCACCTCCGAAGGTCACACCCACTGGCAAAAAAGCCTCACTCTTCCTGAACACTGCCAAGCCCACCCAAAATATCAACTCCCTCAGTTTGAAGACAGCGAACAGCCAACCGATCCTCACTATCTGCTTGGCATCACCCTCGAATGCCCAGATAAAACCGAATTCCACCCCCTCCTCCAGCCCAAAGACCTCATTGTCCTCCCCACCAATGAACAAATCCAACCATTCATTCACGCCCTACAAACCTACCTAAAC
>JALUXI010000067.1 GCA_027019045.1 Piscirickettsiaceae bacterium
GTCAACAAGCTGTTACCGATCAAGAAGCATTTGATTTAAATCGCTATTTACCGCAAAAATTATGGCAAGAAATGACGATTGCACAATTTGAAGTGCATGCAAAATTGCAAAATCATTTTCTAAAATCCCCAGTCCCGCTTACGGTTCAATTCCATCAAATTCAATCGCGCTTAGGTGTTTCTTGGCTGCTCAATGGACAAGGGTCGATGTTCTTGGCAGATGATAAACAGCCAGTGACAACCTTATCCTTTCAAGGACGCTTTACCCCAAGCTTAATCGGGTTGGTCAGTGAAGGTGATTTGCAATGGCAGTTTTTGCAGCCATTAAATCTGTCTAGGATACAACCGTTGTTGGCAGATAAGCAGCGGGCGATGATGCCGCTGGGGCAGATGCGTTTAGATGGTGAGCTGTCCTTAAATAGTCAACAGATTCAGCAGCTGAAGTTGCTGCTCAGTTTGCAGCAGCTGAAATGGTCTGGTTTAAAGCGTGATCAGGTGTTGCCTAATAGTCTTGCTGTTGAGGCCAAATGGCAGGAGGGAGGGCGACACCAAGTGTTGCTGGAGAATTTGAGGATAGATCAGCAGTTTGTCGGGCATCAAAACCTAGCTAAGCTAACTTGGGACGAGAATCAACTCTCATTTCAAATGAATGAGTTTAATTCAGCCCCTTTTGAGCCGATTGTCAAGCGAGCATTAGAGGTCTATTTTGACCAGCAGCTCCCAAATCATCAACCATTACATTTGGATATAGCTTCCATTCAATTAGGGCTGGATTTAAAGACGCTTAAGCCTTTAAGCCTGAATCTTAAACTCAATCAATTTGCTTTACCAGAATTACCAAATTTGCCAAGCGTTCAGCTCAGTGAAATGCAGTTGGTACAACAGGGTGAAAGCTATCAGTTGAGACTGGACAAGCCGTTGGTGATTTTGGATAAAAGGGTGTTTGAGTCCCCAATTTCGGTGAGTTTGAATAGTGAGGTGGACTTTCATTATGATGCAGCGCATCAAGCATTAGAGATTCCAGTAATGGCATTTAAAGTGAATCAAATGCCAATGCAGCTTACATGGAGATCTGCAGGATGGGAAGTGCAACAGGCGAAACTACAAGCCAGTCCGAAAACGCTCGCTGAGATCAAGCGGGTCTTGCCTTATCCACTCATGTCTAAAACGCTGCAAAGTTGGTTAAAGCAAAGTTTGGTTTCGGGCAAAAATATTCAGCTGGTGGCTGAAATGGCGGGTAATCTGCAGCAATTCCCTTTTAAAGGTAAGCATGAGAAAGGGTTTCTAAAAGCGAGTGCTGATATTGAAGATACAACGCTGAAATTTCAACCCGACTGGCCAGCGGTGGCGCATTTCAATGCACATTTAGCCTTTACGCCCTATGATCTTGTCATTACCACCCCTAAAGCGATGATTCATCAGCTTCAGGCAAGGGCAGTGCGTGTTGAGATTGAGCATTTAGACCGTCAAGATATTGCCGTAGAGATTCAAGGAAAAGTTTCAGGCGATGCTTCACAGGCTCAACAATTTCTGTTGGCGACACCGCTCCCTAAAAAAGTAGGGTTACAAGAATTTTTGCAAAAGGATGTTCGATTAAAGGGAAAGGTTGCGGTGAACCTGCAGAAAATCTGGGTGCCAGTGAATGGATTTGATGCTAAAGAAGAAGAGGTACAAGTGGGTGTTGATTTAAATAAAGTCAATATTGGGCTGTATCAGTGGTTAAATATTGAAGCGATTCAAGGGCATTTGCAGATTCATAATCAAGCTGTTTCAGCCCCGAAACTGGTGGGAGAATTGACGGGCGTGCCTTTTTCAGCCAGTGTTGTCACGGATGAAAAACAGAATTTATTAAGAATTCGGGCCAAGGGCGCGCTGCAAGCACCGAAAGACACCAAGCTCATGGCAGGTTATGTGCAGTGGCAACACCAAGCAGAGATTCCGTTTGATCATCGACCATTAAATTTACAAATGGATTTAAACTTCGATAAATTCCATTCTCATATGGCGCCTCCACTTGATCAAAGTTTCTTTGCTTCAGGACCAGCGCATATTGAGTACATTCGGCACGAAGAAACTTCTGATTTGACCATGCATTGGGGGAAAAAGATACAAGCAACTGGGGTTTTAAATAATGACTTTAATCACCCCATTAAGCAGCTTGCCATTGCATTGGGTGAACAGCCGCTACCCAAAGATTTGTCAACTATAAAAGGGATTCAAGTTAAAGGTAAGATTGATAAAATCGATATAGATCAATGGATTGCTCAATGGTCTGATTTTCATAAGCTGCTACCCCCACAAGATAAGAATAAACATGGCCTATCCTATCGATGGGATGCCTCAGAGTTACTCTTTAAAAAAATTCGCTTACAACAACATGATTATGTCAATAGCCAATTAAATTGGCAGACGCTTTTAAACAAAAGTGGGAATAAAGGGGTTTTCAAATTTGTTAATTCAGATATGGAGCTACAAGGCGTAGGGACAGATAGAGCGTGGCAGGTTCAAGCCAATAAAATACACCTTTATTCAAAGCCTGAGGTTAAATCTGCATCTTCTAAAGAAGGAACGCTTCCGAAAAGTTGCCTAACTGCCACGCCTTTGACAAATCTGCCAGTCGTGGATTTTTCTGGGCAGGACATTCAATGGGGGCATAAACGGCTTGATGGAGTGCAATTTAAGGTGTTCCCCACAGAAAAGTCACTTTCAGTTCAGGATTTAAAGTTTCATTATAAAAAAGCAAAAGGGACAGGGGGTTATCAATGGAATTATGCAGCAAATAAAAGCTTATTGAATGTTTTGATTCACTCTAAAAGTGTCGAAGACTTAACGCAAATGCTGGATATAGAAAAAGGGGTGAAGGGAAAAAAGGCACAAATCAAACTGAATGTTGACTGGTTCGGAGGGCCGCATTGTTTTTCCTTAAAGCAATTGAGAGGCAAAGTATACGCGAGGCTGGATGACGGGGTTATCAAAGATGTAGAACCTGGGATTGGTAGGCTGCTGGGGCTGTTGAGTATCAATTCAATTACCCGTCGTTTGAGTCTAAACCTGGCTGATGTGACGGGGGAGGGGTTGGCCTATTCAGTGATTGAAGGTGCGGGTATATTTGAAAATGGCAACTTAGAGCTGACGAAGTTTAGGCTAGATGCGCCCGCTGTAAAAGCAAGGTTATGGGGTAAGGTAAATCTTGTAAGGGAAACTTTCGACCTAGAGGCAGATGTCACACCCGCAGTCGGAAGCTCTCTTGCAACTATTGCGACATTGGTAGGCGCAGTGAATCCATTGACTGCGATTCTAACTTATACCCTTCTTAAAAATATACCAGAGATCAATGAGGACTTAGTGACCTATCGATATACAGTTAAAGGAACATGGGAAAAGCCAATCTTTAAACAAAAGAATACTGGCGTACAGCTCCTCAACCATTAAAAAGGATAAATATGTGTACAACCCAGTGCATAACATTGTGGATAACTAAGGTATAACCCAGTGCAAAAAAGAAACTATCAAAAAAGTGTAAAAAAGAAGTCAAAAGCGCTTGAATAAAAAGAAGCAAGCCCTATAATACGCATCTCCTCAAGACAGGGGCAGCAAAAAGCCTCGGTTGGA
>JALUXI010000068.1 GCA_027019045.1 Piscirickettsiaceae bacterium
TGATGCCAACGATTTCCGCCTGCATTTCATCTAGAGAGGTGGTTTCGGTATCGATGGCAAAGAGGTCAGCGGTTTGCAGTTGCTTGAGCCAGCCATCTAACTGTTCGGCAGTCAGAATGGTGTCATAGTGGCTATCATCTGTGGTGGTGGCTGGCTTGTCCATATGAGATTTGGCTACCTGCGTCTCACTATGCGCCTTGCGACCTGTTTTTTGACTAAAGGGCACTTTGCCATCGAGAAGCTGTTTGAGCCAAGTGTGGAATTCGTAGATTTCTAGCAAAGCTTTTAGCTTGTCAAAATGGGGGAGTTGGCGTTTCAGATCATAGATGCTGACGGGGAGGTCGCAGTCGGTGCGAATGCGAGCCAGTTCCCGAGAGAGTTTGAGCTGTTCAATATTTTCCCGCAGATATTCCCCCACCTTGCCTTTGATTTCATCAGCATGGGCAATGAGGTTGTCGATATTGTCATACTTTTGTAGCCACTTGGCAGCGGTTTTGGGGCCAACTTTAGGGATGCCTGGGATATTGTCGACTTTGTCGCCGACCAGTGCCAGATAGTCCACAATTTGGTCAGGTCGCACGCCAAATTTTTCTACCACCGCTTCAGGCGTCATCAGGGTGTCATTCATGGTGTTGATCAGCGTAATATGCTCATTCACCAACTGCGCCATGTCTTTGTCACCTGTGGAAATCAAGGTGTCTTGCTTCGCTTCGGTGGCTTGGTGTGCGAGCGTGCCAATCACATCATCTGCCTCTACACCAGGAATGACCAGCAGGGGCAGCCCCAAGGCTTCTACAATCTCGTGCAGAGGTTCAATCTGCTCCGCCAAATCTTCAGGCATGGGGGGACGATTGGCTTTATAGGCTGGATAGAGTTCATGACGAAAGTTTTTGCCTTTGGCATCAAACACCACGCCAATGCGTTCAGGCTGATACTGCTCAAGCAATTTACCAATCATATTCAGTACGCCATACATCGCCCCTGTGGGATGCCCTTTGGAATTGGTCAAGGGCGGCAGTGCATGGTAGGCACGGAAGAGGTAAGAGGAACCATCAATTAAAATCAGTGGGGCATCGGGGTTGAAGGTGAGCAGGTCGTTTTCTGTCATATCGATCTCAGTATGATAAAATTTTTCTTATTTTAACCGAGAAATTTTGAAATGTCCGTCTATACCGTCATCGATCGCCCTGAATTGGAAACCTTTTTACAAGACTATACTGTGGGTGAGCTGCAGAGCTTTGAAGGCATCAGTGCTGGGATTGAGAATACCAACTACTTTGTGAATACCACGGATGGGCAGTTTGTACTGACCATTTTTGAGCATCACTCGTTTGATGAGCTGCCTTACTTTTTAAATATTATGGCGTTTATGGCGGAGCACCGCATTCCTACGGCACATCCCATTGCCACCCATCAGGGTGACTATCTGCAAGCAATTCAAGGCAAGCCCGCTGCTCTGGTGCAACGCTTAAAAGGCAGCGGCGTGGAGCATCCGAGTGAAACGCAATGTGCGGTGATGGGGGAGCAGATGGCACGGTTTCATTTGGCGGGACAGGATTATCAGCAGTATCGAGCCAATGATCGAGATGTCGATTGGATGGAAGCCACTTTTGAGCTATTAAAGCCCCAGCTAGATGCGGAGACTCGACAGATGATTGCCGATGAGCTGGCGTTTCAAAAGCAGCAACCGTGGCAAGACCTGCCGCAAGGGGTGATTCATGCCGACCTGTTTTGTGATAACGCCCTATTTGATGGTGATACGCTGACAGGCATTATTGATCTCTACTATGCCTGCAATGCCGCACTCCTGTATGACTTGGCGGTGATGGTCAATGACTGGTGTCGTAATCCCGATTGCAGTTTTGATATCCAAAAAATCGATAAAATGGTCCATGCCTATCAAAGCCAACGCCCTTTAAATGAGGCGGAGAAACAAGCTTGGCCCGCCGCTCTCCGACTCGCCGCCCTCCGCTTCTGGCTCTCTCGTTTGAAAGATAAAATTTTGCCTAGAGAAGGCGAAATGACGCAAATCAAAGACCCAGATGTCTTTAAAGCGGTGCTGTCATATCATCAACAGCAGACGCAGTCACTTTAAGCTTTTTAGTTGCTTGAGTCCAAATTAGGTTAACTAAAGTGAATTCTGATCAAAAAGTTCTTGAAAAGGAGGGGTATATCCCTCATGCGGTTGTTGGCTTAATGATTGAAAATGACAATAACTTGATTAAAGCTTGGCGGCTTTATCGAGGGTTAACCCAGGCACAACTGGCTGAACAATCGGGGTTAAAACAGAGCGCGATTGCACGGTTAGAAAGCAATGTTCATGCACCGACTTTCGCTACACGAGAGAAGCTTGCTAAGGCGATGGATATTCATCCACAGCAATTAACCCTTGATGAGGGCTGAAAGATAGCTTTGCAGGGTGGCTTGAGCGGTTTTTTCGATAATCTTTTGGGCGTTCTGTCCTAATTTGGGATGCAGGACTGGGGATTTTAGGAAAATTTCTAATTTTTGCATCAATTCTTCATCATTTTCGACTTGTTCTAGCCCTTTCGCTTGTAGAAGCAGTTGGGTTTCGCTTTCGAAGTCGGACATATCGGGGCCTGTGAACACGGGTTTGCCGAGGGCGGCGGGTTCTAGGATATTGTGTCCGCCTTTTGGCACAAAGCTGCCGCCCATGATCACGCATTCAGCCTTGGCAAACAAAGGTAACATCACGCCCATGGTATCTACAATATACACTTCTGCCTGGGCAGGTTGATCACTGGTGTGTTGACTGAAGAGTTGGCTGGGCATTTGGGCATGGTTTAAGCTTTTTAAAATCGCTTCGCCTCTTTGGGGGTGGCGAGGGACTATCACCAGTGTGTGCGGGAGATTGAGTCTCTGTTTGAGTGCTAGCCATTTTTTGGCAATTTGCAGTTCTTCATCTTCATGGGATGAGGCGAGCAGGATAAAGGGGGTTTGGGGCAGAAAATCCGCCAATTTTGCCATGCGGGACTGGGAGTTTTGAGGATTTTGGGATTTTTCTGATAATTTTGGAATATTTTGTTGCCACGCTTTTAAATCGGCATAGTGAGCGAATTTGAGATTGACGAGGGTTTTGATTTTATTTTGAGGCACGCCGAGTTGTTGGAAACGGTGGGCTTCGTCTGCATCACGGGCGAGTACTTGGGTGACCAGCGAGAGGGTTTGGCGGTAGAGGGTTTGGAGCCATTGGGGGCTGGAGAGGGTTTTTTGGGAAAGACGGGCATTGACGATGTGGATAGGGATGTCGGCTTGGTGTGCTTGGCGATAGAGGTTCGGCCAGATTTCGGTTTCCATCACCCAGAGAGCTGTGGGGCGATGCGGTAAGGCAGCCAAAAAGCGGTTAACTGCTCGTTGCCAGTCAAAGGGGAGGTAGGCTTTGGAAAGGGTGGGGTATTTTTGTTGCGCCAATTCATAAGCAGTCGGTGTGCTGAGGGTGAGGAGCAGTGGGTGGTGTTGCTCAAGCAGTGCCTGAATCAAAGGTTCAGCGGCATGCAACTCGCCCACAGAGGCGGCGTGAATCCAGATGGGTTGGGGCTGGGAAAAGTGATAGCCAAACCC
>JALUXI010000069.1 GCA_027019045.1 Piscirickettsiaceae bacterium
AGCACAATCCGATTGGGAGCAGGAAGAATTTAACAGCCGTTCGGATATAAAGCGGGCGGCACAAGCGGTGACTGACTTGGGTGAACAGTTAGCTGGATTGCCAGAAGCAACCTTAAAACGGATGCCTTTGCCTGATGAATTACTAGATGCGTTGCTGCTGACCAAGCGGATTAAAGGGGGGGCTTTAAAGCGTCAGAAGCAGTTTGTTGGGCGTTATCTGCGGGAAAACGAACCTTTGCTTGTCGAGATTAAACAGTTTTTTGAAGCTGAAGAGTTGCAAGCTAAACGCCGAAATCTACAAATGCAGCAGATGGAAAAATGGCGTGATCGATTGATTGCTGAAGGGGATGAGGCTTTAAATGCACTGATTCAAGCCTATCCGCAAGTCCAAGCAGATCGAACGGAGCTTAGACAGTGGATTCGGAATGCGCAAAACGAAGCGAAGGCAGATAAGCCTGCGAAAACGGCCAAAGTGATTTTTCAGTATTTAAAAGAGAATTGCGTCGAATAATAAGTTCTTTTTAGACTATTTTACAGTGACTCAAAAATCCCTTTTTTGCGGTTTTTTTTCACTTCATCGCCCGAAAAAATCTGTCCATTCATCGCAATAAAAATCCCTTCGGGACTGGGGAATTTGGCATTTTTATCGGGATTTAAAAATCCAAAGGCGGTGCCGAGGTTGAAAAGGGCGTCAGATTGTCCCAGTGCAAAAGGTCGCATTGCACCTGTAAGTACAATGGTTTTTTCTTTTAATTTCAACTGATTGTTCATTATATATTGAGCTGTTTCTACCATGGTATCGGTTCCGTGGGTAATCAGAATGTGACGGTGTGGCGAGTGGATACAGGTGTTTAGAATATGCTCACGATCAGCGTTCGTCATCTCCAAGCTGTCTTTATGCATCAACTCTGTTAGCTCAATAGGGCGGGTTGTGCGTGCTTGGGAAAGTATCTGCGGAAGGTGAGTTTGAGGAAAGGTAAGTGCACCGCTAATTTCATCATAATCTTTATCTAGGGTGCCACCTGTTATCAGAATATGCAGTGTGATCATTTTGGTTGTCTCAAAACCCCTGTGACAATGCCTAAGATCTCAATCTGTTCATTGGTGATAATGATGGGATCCATCTCAGTATTGGCTGGCTGTAAGCGAATACCGTCCTTTTCGATATAGAACTTTTTCATCGTCACTTCTTCATTATTGATGCGTACCACAACGGATTCGCCATTTTCTGCACTATTGCGGCGTTCAATAATGACAATGTCACCATCTTCGATATTTTCATCAATCATAGAGTTCCCTTTGACCCTGAGGGCAAAGGTCTCTTTTTTGACCATCGTTTCAGGCACTTTGACTGTGTCATAGTCCATCTCCATCTGAATCGGCTCCCCTGCAGAGGTCCAACCTAAAAGAGGGATTTCGACAAAGTTGACATCCATCAACTCCAAAGGGTCTGAGGGGTGAAGATGGGTTTTTTGATGACGAGTGGGGATGAGGTAGGCAACATTTGACATGAAGTGGTCTCCTTAATCAATAGTTCTTTAAGGTAGCACCTTTTTAAAGGGTTTGACTTCTACCTTTTTATAAACACCCGCAGCCAAGTAGGGATCCGCATTTGCCCAGGCTTGCGCCTCTTCCAAAGAGTCAAATTCAGCGACAATCAAGCTGCCACTAAAACCCGCTTCACCTGGTTCATTGCTGTCAATGGCAGGATTGGGGCCAGCTAAAACTAATTTGCCTGCTTCATTGAGGGCTTTTAATCGAGCAATATGTTCAGGTCGAGCGGTGGCTCGTAAGGGTAAGCTGTTTTCTACATCATAGGCAAAGATAGAATAAAGCATTAGGGTTTCTCCTTTTGATTTTTGTCATCAAGGACTTTTTTAAGGGGGTCTTTGGGGCTGGCAGCATCCATTTCCACTTCAGCTAGCAACTCGCTGCTCTCTTCAGCGACTTCTTTAATCGTCTTGTCATCTTGCATATAGCGGCTGACATAGAGGCCTTGTAAAATAATAAAGATAAAAGTAATGCCCATCAAGCCAAAGAGTTTGAAATTGACCCAAGTGTCGGTATCGTAGTTGTAGGCGACAAATAGGTTGAGGAAGCCTGAAAAGATAAAAAATCCAATCCATAAGTAACTGAGTTTGAGCCAGATCGTATCGGGAAGTTGAATCGCTTGATCCATCATCCGCCGAACGATGGGCTTTTGACCAATATAGTGGCTGCCTAAGAAAACCAGTGCAAAGCCCCAGTTCACAATAGTGGGCTTCCATTTAATAAAGGCTTCATCATGCAAGATCAGGGTTAAACCACCGAGCAACACCACCAATCCAAGGGTAATCAAGTGCATTTTTTCTACTCGGCGATAACGCAGGTAGATATAACCTACTTGAATGGCGGAGGCGACAATGATGACAGCGGTGGCTGTATAGATGTCATAGGCCTTATAGGCGATAAAAAATAGAATGACGGGGAAGAGGTCGAATAAGAGTTTCATGAAATGTGGTATGCTTATCTATTAAAAATTTTAAAGCCATGATTGTAACCAGATTGCTTATCAATTAAAAGAGAATAAATATTTAAATGAAAGTGGATTTTCACTGTCACACGACGGCTTCAGACGGGACACTGTCACCAGAAGCCTTGATTGACCTTGCGGTAAATCAACAGCTTAATGCGTTGGCGATTACCGATCATGACACCACAGCGGGTTACGAAGCGGCCAAGCCTTATGCGGAGCAGATTGGGATTCGATTGGTGCCAGGCGTGGAGATTTCTTGTGAATGGCGTGGAGCGACGATTCATGTGGTCGCTTTAGATTTTGACCCTGAGAATGCGGTGTTACAGGAAGGGTTGGCGCAGATTCGAGAAATGCGTTGGGAAAGGGCAGAACGCATTAGTGAAAAATTGGAGAAAAAGCAGATTCATGGTGCATTGGATGCCGTTAAAGACAAACTCTCTGGAGAGATTGTGGGTCGAGTACACTTTGCAGATTTTTTACAGCAAGGGGGTTGGGTGAAAGATACTCAGCAGGCCTTTGATCGTTACTTGAAACAGGGGCGACCTGCCTATACAAAGCAGGTGTGGCCAGAGATGGAGGCCATTGTTCAGTGGGTACGAGCTGCAGGAGGCATGGCCATTATCGCCCACCCGCATATTTATAAAATGACCCGAGGCAAACTGAATCAGATGATTCAAGATTTTGTGCGATATGGCGGGCAGGGGATAGAGGTGGTGAATCAGCCTCGAGTTTGCTCAGATCAACTAGGTATGGCGGATCGTGCGGAGCGTTATGGACTCTGGTCATCTATGGGTTCAGATTTTCATAAGCCTGAACAAACCTATCGCAACCTAGGCTGGCTTGCCCCCATGCCTGATAAGTGTGATCCCGTATGGCACCATTTTAAAAAACCAATAAGTTAGAGAATAAAGAGAATAATAAAATGAGTTTATTTTTGTCGATTCATCCCGAAAATCCCCAGTCCCGCTTGATTGATCAGGTGGCAGATGTGATTGA
>JALUXI010000070.1 GCA_027019045.1 Piscirickettsiaceae bacterium
CATCTCCCCATTATGGTGGGGGGAACCATGATGTATTTCAATGCATTGCAAAAGGGGTTATCCAAGCTCCCTGAAGCGGATGAAGCGATACGAGCAAAATGGTTGGCGCAATGGGAAGTGGCACCTGAATCATTGCATCAGGCATTAGGTGAAGTCGATCCCGAAGCCGCCGCACGGATTCACCCGAATGACCCACAACGCTTGGTGAGAGCACTGGAGGTGTATGAACTCAGTGGTCGCTCTTTAACCGAGTTGCAAAAGGAGGGTGTACAGCCTTTAACAGAATTTAAATTGCTCAAATTCGGATTGATGCCTGAAGATCGTGGACAGCTACATCAGCAGATTGAAGAACGGTTTATGCAAATGCTGGAACAAGGTTTTTTGGATGAGGTGCGACAGTTAAAACAAACCTATCCAGAACTGCACCCAGATCTACCCAGTATGCGAAGTGTTGGTTATCGTCAAGTTTGGGATTATTTAGAGGGGGAGATAGATGAAGACACTTTTATTCATAAAGGGGTGGTCGCCACTCGACAGCTGGCGAAACGCCAAATCACTTGGTTGCGTAAGGAGTCTAATTTGATTGAGATGGATCCTTTTCAGTTGACCGTTGAACAACAACTTCAAACCCTCACTCAGCAAATTGCGGATGCAAATCCCGAAGTGGTGTGATATGCTAGAACGCATGAAAGTTGAGGAAAACATGGAGAAGATTACAACAATGGCTAAAGCAATTCCTATTCAAGACCCTTATTTAAATGCACTGCGGAAGGAACGCATTAGTGTGTCAATTTATTTGGTTAATGGTGTGAAATTACAAGGACGCATTGACTCTTTCGATCAATTTGTTGTTCTGCTTCGCAGCAATGTCACTCAAATGGTGTATAAACACGCTATTTCTACTATTGTGCCTGCAAGTGAGCCAAAAGAGTATCAAAATCCTGGTGATGTGCTTGCCAGTAGTGCGACTTCTGAATAACTTTACTCATAGTTGAGTTAATAAACTTTGAAAGCATAAGCTCTTGATGAGCTTGTGCTTTTTTAATGGGAGAAATATTTGGCAACAGAACTTTTTGGGCGGTTAGAGAGAGAAGATTTAGATAGAGCCGTCTTGGTGCATATTGACTTTCAGCAAGAATCGGATCGTGAAGAGTTAGAAGAGTTTAAAGAGCTGGTAGATTCGGCAGGTGCCGAAGTATGCGAGTTGATCACGGCTAAACGACAAACGATTGATCCAAAATACTTTGTTGGAAAGGGCAAGGCTGAAGAAATTAAACAAGCGGTGGAAACACATGAAGCGGATGTCGTCATTGTGAATCACGCCCTCAGTCCTGCTCAGGAGCGAAATTTGGAGCAGTTGATCGAATGTCGAGTATTGGATCGAGTAGGACTGATATTGGATATTTTCGCCCAAAGAGCCCGTTCGCATGAAGGGAAGATGCAGGTGGAGTTGGCACAGCTTCGCCATATGTCCACCCGTTTGGTTCGAGGCTGGAGTCATCTGGATAAACAGAAAGGTGGCGTGGGGATGAGAGGACCTGGAGAAACCCAGCTCGAGTCCGACAAACGCTTAATTCAACAAAGAATCAAGTCGTTAGAAGCGAAAATTGATAAAGCACGGCAACAACGCAATCTGGGTCGGAGAAGCCGAAAAAAATCTGAAACACCGACAGTGACCATTGTCGGTTATACCAATGCGGGTAAATCAACCCTGTTTAATCAACTGACCGCAGCAGATGTTTATGCCGAAGACAGACTATTCGCAACACTGGATGCCACCCTTCGAAAGCTACGATTGCCCGGTGCTGGGGAAATTGTTTTAGCCGATACAGTGGGTTTTATCCGTCATATTCCTCATGACTTGGTCGCCGCTTTCCGTTCCACTTTGGAGGAAACGAGCGAAGCGGACCTGCTTATTCATTTGGTCGACGCCTCAGACCCACTTAGGGAGGAAAAAATTGCGGATGTACAGTCTGTCATTGAAGAGGTCGGTGCGGAACAGGTGCCTCAGCTATTGGTGATGAATAAAATTGATGCTTTATCACCTCCCAAAAAACCAATGCTTGAGAAGGATGAAGAGGGGATGCCTAAAAGGGTGTGGGTATCCGCACAGCAAAACCTTGGTATGCCACTTTTACTTGAAGCAATTGGTGCCTTTTTTAAAGGGCGTTTTGTGACTATTGAATTGACGCTGGAAATGACCGCTGGCAAAAAGCGTGCAGAACTGTACCAGCTGGGGCAGGTATTGAGTGAGCGATACGATGATGCAGGGAATTCTCATTTTATGATGCAGCTCTCCCAGCAGGCATGGGAGTGCGTACAGCAGTGGCCAGAGGTCATTTTTGCTGCGATTAAAGAAGAAAAGCTGTCATAAATTCACTTTATAAGGTGACTTTTGAAGCTAATCACACTAAAATAACTGAAGTTTTGCGCTTGAAAAGCGCTAGCGTAACTACTCAGTTAACACTGTAACTGCTCAGATTGCCCCTGAAATTCGTCAATTCAAGGCAGAAAATGTGAGTTTACAAGTTGTAAATGACCATTTTCCAACGCAGAAGTGGCGGATTTCAGGGGTGAGCTGAGTAGTTACGCGCTAGAATGAATTTGCGAATGGAGCAGGATGTATATGGCTTGGAATGAACCAGGTAAGCCGGATCAGGATCCTTGGGGATCCAATAAAAATGGCAATAAAAAGAAACAGGCAGGCTCAGAACCCGATTTGGATGCAATGCTAAAAAAAGCACAATCCATTTTAGGGGGCAAAGGTGGCTCTGGCGGCAGTCATGGAGACTCGAACAACAGTGGTGGATCGGACTTCATGGGCACCATTGGTGTGGGGATCGTCCTGCTGATTGCTTTAATCGTCTGGTTGCTTTCGGGTATCTATATTGTCGATCCAGCAGAAAGAGGTGTGGTGCTTCGTTTTGGTGCCTATCAAACAGAAACCACTGCTGGCCCTCACTGGCATCTTCCTTATCCCATTGAAACAGTTAAAATTGTGAATGTCGATCAGATTCGTACGGTTGAAATCGGTGGACGAAACAATGCAGAATCACTCATGCTGACGAAAGATGAAAACATTGTTGATGTTGAAATCGCTACACAGTATAAAGTCAAGAGTGCACATGAATATCTGTTCAGTGTTGCAGATCCAGACGAAACTTTGCGTGCGGTGATTGAAAGCGCATTACGAGAAGTGGTTGGTCATAATAATATGGATTTCGTATTAACCGAAGGGCGTAATGAAGTCGTTTCTCGTGTCAAAAAACTTGCACAGAAAAAGTTAGATGAATACAAAACAGGCTTGATTATCACCAGTGTCAACTTGCAAGATGCTCAACCACCTGAGCAGGTGCAAGCCGCTTTTGCCGATGTGGTTAAAGCGCGTGAAGATAGAGAGCGTTTAATTAACGAAGCACAAGCTTATGCCAATGGTGTCATTCCCGTTGCGCGTGGTAAGGCTGCACGAGAATTGGAAGAGGCGAGTGCTTACCATGATCAAGTCATCGCTCGTGCTAAAGGGGAAGCGGATCGCTTTACCAGCATTGTGACGGCCTATCAGCAAGCACCAGCGGTCACAAGAGAGCGGATGTATATTGAAGCGATTACCAATGTTTTGGCTAAGACGACAAAAGTATTGGTCGGCTCTGACAGTGCAAATAATTTGATGTACCTGCCTTTAGATAAAATGGTAGGCGGTTCTCAAACAATGACAGCGCCTTTTATCCCTTCATCGGGGACGAATCATGCCCCTAGTGCCATGACTCGACAAAGTAAGCAAGGACAGGCGAATAAGCAGCCTGCTCGTAGCAATATTCGTGAATATCTAAGAAGCAGGGAGCTACGCTAATGAAATCGGTTTTAGGATTTTTAATCGCTGCGGTACTCTTTGTATTGAGCAGTTCGATCTATACCGTTAAACAGTGGGAAACAGCGATAGTTTTCCGTTTAGGAGAAATTGTCAAAGCCAATGTGTCGCCTGGCTTACACTTCAAAACGCCATTTATAAACAATATCAAAACCTTCGATGTTCGTTTGCAGACATTAGATGCAGCACCTGAGCGCTATTTGACAAGTGAGAAAAAGAACCTAATTGTGGATTCTTTCATCAAATGGCGTATTACAGATGCGAAAAAATTCTACACCACGATGAGTGGGGATTATCGCTTGGCAAACTTGCGTCTATCTCAAATCATTAAAGATGGTTTGAGAGCCGCTTTTGGTGAAAGAAGCGTACAGCAGGTGATTTCGGGTGATCGTGAACAACTGGTGTCTCAGATTCGTCAAGATGCCAATAAGCAAGCAGCAGATTTTGGGATTCAAATTGCTGATATTCGCATTAAACGCGTAGACTTGCCTGAAGATGTCAGTGACTCTGTTTTCCGTCGTATGGAAGCGGAGCGAAAACGCGTGGCTAAGGATTTGCGTTCAAAAGGTGCCGAGGCTGCGGAAAAAATCCGAGCGGATGCTGACCGTCAACGCGTGGTGATTTTGGCAGATGCCTATCGTAAAGCCGAAAAGCTTCGCGGGGAAGGGGATGCAAAAGCCTCTGTTATCTATGCACAAGCTTATGGCAAAGATAAAGACTTTTTCGCCTTCTATCAAAGTTTGAATGCTTATCAACAAGCCTTTAAAGATAAGTCTGATGTAATCTTGGTGGATCCCAAAATGGATTACTTCAAGTATCTTAAAAAAGCTGAAAAGTAAGCATTGGAATAAAAGGTGGGATATCCCACCTTTTTTATGGATTAGGTGCGGAACAATATGTTAGAGCAGGTTTTGATTGCAGCATTAGGGTTGATGCTGATTCTCGAAGGATTTATGCCTTTTGTTTTTCCCGAAGTTTGGCGAAAAACGATGCAGCAAGCCACGCAGCTGCCCGAAAACCAACTGCGTTTAATGGGATTGACCAGTATGATTATTGGCGTCCTGATTTTATTGATTTTTGATTAAAAGCTCACAATTATGCAACAGATGATTTGGTTTACCCCTGAAGGAATTGAAGATTTACTGCCAGAACAAGCGTATAAACTCGAACATTATCGACGGAGTTTGTTAGATGAGTTTCAGATGGCAGGTTATGGGATCGTCTTGACGCCTATTGCAGAATTCACGGACTCGCTATTAACGGGAACGGGGAAAAATCAGGCGACTGAACTATGTCGATTTACCGATCAAGAGAGTGGCAAAATGATGGGTGTCCGTGCAGATGTCACCCCTCAGGTGGCTCGCATTGTCAGTAATCGCCTAAAGCCGACAGAAGAGGAATTGCCGATTCGCCTCTGTTATGTTGAGGAAGTCTTAAAGACGCGTAACAACAAGGCGAAGGGGTCTCGCAGTCCGATTCAGGCAGGTGTGGAGATGTTTGGGGTGGATGATGTCTCAGCAGATATTGAAGTGATTGAGTTGATGATTGATGCACTTCAAAATTGTGGCCTTGAAGCATTGACTATCAGTTTAGGCCATGTCGGTTTGGTTGATCAGCTGATGGTGTTGGCTGAGTTGACGGAAGAGGAACAAAAGTCGCTGGTCGATATTTTGCAGCGAAAAGCCGTTCCTGAGTTTCTTGCCTTTTTGGATGAGAAGCAGTTCAATGAGCCGCTTAAGACGGCTTTCGGTTCGTTGTTAGGTTTAAATGGACAACCTCATCAAGTATTACAAGAAGCCAAAGGTGCATTGAGTGGTCTAAGTCCGGCTATCGATATGCATTTGGAACGTTTAGAGGCGATTAGCCAACACTTCGCTGAAACGCCCAGTGTGAGCCTGTTTATGGATTTGGCGGAATTACGCGGCTTTAATTATCATACAGGCGTGATCTTCGGTTGTTACGCTTCCTCCAAGCCGCTCTATCTGCTGGCGAAAGGCGGGCGTTATGATGGTGTCGGTGCGCAATTTGGACAAGACCTTCCAGCAACCGGTTTTAGTATGGATCTTCGTGGTGCCTTAGACCTTTTGGCAGATGTCGAGCCTGAATATCCCGATGCAGTTTATGCACCTGTACACGCCTCCGTTGCCTTGAAGGAAAAGATTAAATCACTTAAGGCGCAAGGCATTCAAGTGATTAAAGCTAATGATTTAAGCAGTTTGCCTGTGGGCAGTCAATATTTGATGTTGCAAGGTGATGACTGGTTGATTGAAACAGTAAAGAGCGGTAAAGAGTAAAACATGAGCAAAAGAAATATTGTGGTTGTGGGCACCCAATGGGGTGATGAAGGAAAAGGCAAGATCGTTGATCTTTTAACTGATCGTGTGGCAGCAGTGGTACGCTTTCAAGGTGGGCATAATGCGGGACACACCCTAGTCATCGACGGGCATAAAACCGTCTTGCATCTGATTCCTTCAGGTATTCTGCGTGAAGAAGTGGAGTGCTTGATTGGAAATGGCGTGGTCTTGGCACCTGATGCACTCAAAAAAGAGGTGGATCAGCTTGAAGCAACGGGCTTACCTGTCCGCAATCGCTTAAAGATCAGTGAAGCTTGTCCTTTAATTTTAGACTACCATGTCGCCCTCGATCAGGCTAGAGAAAAAGCAAGAGGAAATAAGGCAATTGGTACCACAGGCCGTGGGATTGGCCCCGCCTATGAAGATAAAGTAGCTCGTCGTGGATTGAGAGCAGGCGACCTGAAAAACTTGCCTGCCACCAAACAAAAGCTTGAAGAAGTGTGTGCTTATCACAACTATATGCTCGAAAACTATTACCAGTGTGAGCCTGTTGATATTGATGCGCTTTGGCAAAAAGTACAAGCCTATGCGGAAATGGTCGTGCCCATGTTGACGGATATTCCGACTTTGATTGAATCATACAACCAAGCGGGGAAAAGCTTGATGTTTGAAGGAGCGCAAGGCACCTTGCTAGATATTGATCAAGGCACCTATCCTTATGTCACCTCTTCTAATACTACGGCAGGTGGAGTCTCCGCTGGTTCTGGAATCGGTCCCTGTGGCATTGACTATGTGCTGGGGATTACCAAAGCTTACGCGACTCGCGTAGGTAGCGGTCCTTTCCCAACCGAATTGCCTTATGATGTTGAAAAAGATGATGGGGATCCGATTGGTAAACTGTTAGGCACACGAGGTGCAGAGTTTGGGGCAACCACCGGTCGTCAACGCCGCTGTGGTTGGTTTGATGCGGTTGCTTTGCGTCGCTCAGCTCAAATCAATGGTCTTAGCGGCATCTGTTTGACCAAACTGGATGTATTGGATGCATTAGAAGAGATTAAGGTTTGTACACATTATATAGTGGATGGCAAGCAGGTCGATTTGCCCCCTTACAGTGCAGATGAATATGAAAAAGTGGAGCCGCAATATGAAAGTTTACCAGGTTGGAATTGCTCAACGGTAGGGATTAAAAGCTGGCAAGATTTGCCGGAAACGGCAAAAAATTATATTCAGTTTCTAGAAGACCAAGTGGGTGTGAAGGTCTCCATTATTTCAACTGGACCTGATCGTTCAGAAACATTGGTTCTAGAAGATCCATTTGTATAGAGATACCATTTGACCAGAAAAAAGCCGCAATTTAATGATTGCGGCTTTATTTTTGTCTATCAAAACTAACCAAAAGCTTTTCGATATAAAAAAACCGCTCATCTGAGCGGTTATCGAGGAGAAATAACTGAAAATTATTTTCCTCGGTAGGTGATGCGTCCTTTGGTTAGGTCATAAGGGGTCAATTCAACTTTCACTTTGTCCCCAGCAAGGATGCGGATATAGTTTTTACGCATTCTACCTGAAATATGTGCGAGGATTTCGTGTCCGTTTTCCAATTGCACTTTAAACATTGTGTTTGGAAGGGTTTCAATCACAGTTCCTTCAAATTCAATGACATCTTGTTTAGCCATGTTGCCTCATTAAGCGTTTTCCTAAAAACGCGTATTATACGCATCCAGAACCAGAAAACAATGAAATTAGTGATAAAAGTTCTTTTTAAGCCGTTTTAGTGGAAAGTCAACGGCCTTTTTGTGTCTGTACAAAATGGCCGAAGTACACTCACTTAACAGGTTCAATCTTTTGGGTTTTTCCATTGAACTGCCTGAGCTATCCAGTCAATCTCGAATTGCCACTTTTGTGGGGTATAGGGTCGGTTGACTGCTTGGTTTAATCGTGTTTCAAATTGGGTTCTGGTAAAGTTTTCTGCACCAAAGCGATTGAGGTGATCCGTTTCGACTTGGGCATCTATTAGCTCAAATTGCCATGTTTGCAGTTGCATCACCAGTGCCGTAAAAGCGACTTTGGATGCATCCGGTTTTAGGGTAAACATGGATTCGCCAAAAAATGCTTTGCCAATGGCGACACCATAAAGCCCGCCTACTAAGTTGCCTGCTTCATCCCAAGCTTCTGCCGAGTGTGCATAACCCGCTTCATGGAGTTGTGTATAGGCTGTCTGCATCTCTTCTGTAATCCAAGTACCTTCTTGGTCGGGACGAGGGACTTGAGAGCAGTGTTCAATAACTTCTTTAAAATGTGTGTCTAAGGTAATGGTATATCTATTTTTTTTAATGGTTTGTTTGAGACTTCTGGCGAGTTTGAAGTTTTCGGGCAGTAGAAGTGAACGAGGATTAGGCGTCCACCATAAAATCGGTTCATCAGGGCTAAACCAAGGGAAAATGCCTTTTTGATAGGCGTGAAGCAGCCACTCTGGTGTCAGTGCACCGCCAATCGCCAGTAATCCGTTGGGTTCATCCAATGCTAGGGTGGTTGGGGGGAAGGTGACCGGTGAAGGCTCAAGCCAAAAAGGAGCTGTTTCGGGCGTCATAAGATTCGATTTCGTTTACAATAATCGACATATTATAAACGAAAGATTTTGCCCTCTCCTCTATGTCTAAAAATACTTTGGAATCCTCTCTCTCTCAACCTCAATTTGTTCACCTCCATGTCCACTCGGAATATTCCGTCGTGGATGGCACTTTGGGGATCAAGCCTTTGGTCTCTTTTTGTCAGGCTGACAATCAACCTGCGGTCGCCTTGACGGATCAAAATAACCTCTATGCTTTGGTTAAATTTTATCGTGCCGCACAAGGCGAGGGTGTTAAACCGATTATTGGTGCCGATATTTGGATAGAAAATGAAGAGGAGGAAGTACACCGATTAGTGCTGCTTTGCCAAAACAACCGTGGTTACCTGAACCTTTCGCACTTGATTACTTTAGCTTTTCGAAATAATCAAAAAGTGGTGGAGGGTGAAGAACGGCCTTTGGTGAAAAAATCGTGGTTGGAATCGTTTAATGAAGGGTTGATTGCCCTTTCGGGGAGTATTGAAGGGGAGATGGGGCAGGCGATTTTGAGTGAAAAGCTGAATCGTATTGCACAACAAGCCGAGTGGTGGCAGCAGTACTTTCCTCATCGTTTTTATCTGGAATTGACACGCACAGGTAAGGTGGAAGAGGAGCCTTATATCCAAACGGCATTGGAAGTGGCGCACCGTTATCAATTTCCAGTGGTGGCAACCAATAATGTCCGCTTTATGCAACCTGAGGATTTTGAGGTGCATGAAGTGCGGGTCTGTATTCATCAAGGGTATATTTTAGAAGACCCCAATCGCCCCAAACCCTACACCGAACAGCAGTACCTCAAGACCACCGAGGAGATGGTAGCATTATTTGAAGACATTCCTGAAGCCATCGCCAATACGGTCGCCATTGCTCAACGCTGCAATGTCGAACTCACGCTCGGCACCTACTTTTTGCCAGAATTCCCAGTCCCGCAAGGGATGACAATGGATGAATACTTTATTGCAGAAAGTCAAAAGGGACTGGAAGAGCGGCTGAATTTTCTGTTTGGTCACTTACCTGACGACGAGTTTCAAAAAATTCGCCAACCCTATGATGAGCGGCTGAAATTTGAGCTGGACATTATTATTCAAATGGGGTTTCCTGGCTATTTCTTTATCGTTGCCGACTTTATTCAGTGGGCAAAAAATCATGGTATTCCTGTAGGACCAGGTCGAGGATCTGGGGCAGGATCCTTGGTGGCTTATGTATTGAAAATCACGGACTTGGATCCACTGCAATATGACCTGCTTTTTGAGCGCTTCCTCAACCCTGAAAGGGTTTCTATGCCTGACTTTGATGTCGATTTCTGTATGGATCGGCGAGACGAGGTGATTGATTATGTCTCGGAACACTATGGACGGGACCATGTTTCGCAGATTGTCACCTTTGGCACCATGGCGGCCAAAGCGGTCGTGCGTGATGTAGGAAGGGTTTTAGGCTTTGGTTATGGGATGGTGGATTCAGTTGCCAAGCTGATTCCAAATGATTTGGGGATTAAGCTCAAAGATGCGATGAATGAAGAGGATTTGCGTCGCCGTTATGAGCAAGAAGAGGATGTGAAGCTGCTGCTAGACTTTGGGCTAAAGCTTGAAGGGACTGTGCGGAACACAGGTAAACATGCGGGAGGTGTGGTCATTGGTCCCAAACCTTTGGATGAATTCTGTCCTGTGCAGTGTGAACCTGACGGCAGTTCGGCCGTCACGCAGCTGGATAAAAACGATGTGGAATCTGCGGGACTGGTGAAATTCGACTTTTTGGGATTGCGAACGCTGACCATTATTGATTGGGCACTGCATGCAATCAATGAAGGTAAACAGCCGACTGATGAAGGGTTTATCGATATTGCCCGCATTCCACTGGATGATGCCCCCACTTTTGAATTGATTAAAACAGGGCATACCACAGGTATTTTCCAGTTGGAATCTGCGGGGATGCAGAAGCTGATTGTCAAATTACGCCCAGATACCTTTGAAGATATTATCGCTTTGGTGGCACTCTTCCGCCCAGGTCCACTTGATTCTGGCATGGTGGATAACTTTATCGCTCGTAAACATGGACGAGAACCCGTGGCTTACCCTGATCCTCAGTACCAACACGAATCCTTAAAACCGATTCTTGAGCCGACTTACGGGGTTATTCTCTACCAAGAGCAAGTGATGCAGATTGCGCAGGTGCTGGCAGGTTATACGCTCGGTGGAGCGGATATGCTGCGACGAGCCATGGGGAAAAAGAAACCTGAAGAGATGGAGAAGCAGCGTTCTGTCTTCCGAGAAGGGGCGGTGAAAAATGGTATTGATGCCGATTTGGCAATGAAGATTTTTGACTTGGTGGAGAAGTTTGCAGGCTACGGCTTTAACAAATCTCACTCTGCTGCCTATGCCCTTGTCTCTTATCAGTCTGCTTGGCTCAAAACACACTATCCAGCCGAATTTATGGCGGCACAGATCTCATCTGATATGGATAACACCGATAAAGTGGTGCATATGGTGAATGAGTGTTATGCCATGGGACTGGAGGTACTACGACCCGATATCAATCAGTCTGACATTCACTTTAAAGCGGTCAAAGGTGCTGAAAAGACTGTCCGTTTTGGATTGGCAGCCATTAAAGGAGTGGGCGAAGCGGCACTAGAAGGTATTATCGCTGAAAGAGAAGCCAATGGCCCCTATTTAGACCTCTTTGACTTCTGTTTGCGCGCCAATAAAAAGGCCAATAAACGGGTCATTGAGGCACTGATTTTAAGTGGGGCAATGGATTGCCTACATGAAAACCGTCAAGCCATGTTATCTAGCTTGCCGATGGCATTAAAACAGGCGGAGCAGCAACAACAAAATGCCGATAGCGGACAGGTGGATCTGTTTGGAGAGCTCTTGGGTGCTGAAGAAGAGAGCGTTTCAGAACTGCTTGATGTCCCCGATATGTCGAAAAAACAACGCTTAAAAGGCGAGAAAGAGACACTGGGGATGTATGTGACAGGGCATCCGATTGATCTTTATAAAGAAGAGCTTCAACAACTTGTCGGACATCCTTTAAGTCAACTTAAACCTGAAAAATTTCAGAAAAAATGGGCAGCTGGGTTGGTGTTGGAAGTACGGACTCGATTCACCAAATCGAATGCCAAAATGGGGTTCTTGGTGATTGATGATAATACGGCTCGTATGGATGTGGTGCTACGCCCCAATGTTTTGGAATCTGCAGAAGCGATTTTAAAACCCGATACAGTGGTGATGGTTTATGGTGAAGTGGCGGAAGATACTTTTAATGGCGGGATCAAAATTGATGCGGAAATGGTCATCAGCCTAGCTGAGGCTCGAGAAGAGAAAGCCAGAGCGATTAAAATCTTTGCCAATCAAAATACCTCCCTTGAACAGTTACAGCCACTCTCTATTTTATTGGGTGCTTATGAAGTGAGCCCAGAACATGGCATTGAAGCTGAAGAAGAGGCGGTTGCCGTGAAAAAAGGGTTACCTTTGGTCGTAGAGTATGAAAATGAGCAAGCCAAAGGACAGATGATTATTAAACCGCAAACCTATCAACCTGAAGATGATTTGATTGAGGCACTGGCTATGCAAGGGTGGCAACCTAAGGTTGTTTTTTAAGCTGGTTTCTCGTGGTCATTTCTACGGTTTTCTTTAAAAAATCTTTATTAGCTTAATTCAGCCATAAAAAAAATTAGGGGTTGAATCTTAAATTTAATCCATAAATATTCTATGCTTTGAGTAAGATTACAAGATAAACTTAGTCCACAGTTATATTGAGTGCTTTGCATGAATAGGATAAACCACTTCCTTTCGTGCAAGACCTCATCTCAAACAACACTAGGAGTGTGCCATGTCTCAAAATATTGAATCCATTCTGCATGAAAATCGTGTGTTCCCCCCCTCAGAAGCCTTTACCCAACAAGCGAATGTGACACCTGAACTCTATCAACAGATGCTAAAAAAGGTGGATGAGGATTATGAGGGTTTTTGGGTTGACTTGGCGAGAGAAAAATTAGATTGGTCAAAGCCATTTACCCAAGGACTGGATGAGAGCCGTGCACCACACTTCAAGTGGTTTGCGGATGGTGAGCTGAATGCTTCTTATAACTGTATTGATCGTCATCTTGAGGATAAAGAGGATAAGGTGGCGATTATTTTTGAATCGGATGATGGAACCGTTTCGCAATACACCTATAAAGAACTGCATGATGAAGTCGCACGATTTGCAAATGTCTTAAAAGCAAATGGCGTTCAAAAGGGAGATCGTGTCGTCATTTATATGCCGATGATTCCACAAGCCGTCTTTGCGATGCAAGCTTGTGCCAGAATTGGGGCGATTCATTCGGTGGTGTTTGGCGGATTTTCCGCAGAGGCATTAAAAGACCGTATTCAAGATGCGGGCGCCAAGTTAGTGGTCACGGCAGATGGTGGACACCGTGGTGGTAAGGTCGTCCCTTTAAAAGCTGCCGTGGATGAGGCGCTGGAAAAAGAGGGCGCTGAGTGCGTTCGAAAAGTGATTGTTTACCAACGCACGGGTGAAGAAATTGCCATGCATCCAGAAAGAGATGTTTATTGGCATGAAGCAGAAGCGGGGATGAGCAATTATTGTGATCCTGAAATGGTCGATGCCGAGCATCCGCTTTTCTTACTCTACACTTCAGGCTCAACAGGCAAGCCAAAAGGGGTACAGCATAGTACAGGCGGTTATTTGCTGAATGCCCATGTGACCAATGAGTGGGTGTTTGATCTCAAAGAGGATGATGTCTTTTGGTGTACTGCTGATGTAGGCTGGATTACAGGGCATACTTATGTGGCTTATGGTCCGCTTTCAATGGGCATGACCATTGTGATGTTTGAAGGGGTACCCACTTATCCAGATGCGGGGCGTTTCTGGCAGGTTTGTCAAGACCATGGTGTCACGGTTTTCTACACAGCACCGACTGCGATTCGTGCCTTGATGAAGTTTGGAGATGAGATTCCGAATCAATACAACCTCTCCAAGTTGCGTCTATTAGGAACCGTAGGGGAGCCTATTAACCCTGAAGCTTGGATGTGGTATTACACAGTCATTGGAAAAGAGCAGTGTCCAATTGTGGATACTTGGTGGCAGACGGAAACAGGCGCGCATATGATTGCACCACTACCTGGTGTCACGCCATTGAAGCCTGGTTCTTGTACTCTGCCAATTCCTGGTATTGATGCCGCAGTATTGGATGAGCAGGGGAATGAGATTCCTCATGGTTCAGGTGGCCTGCTCGTTATCCGTAAACCTTGGCCATCCATGATTCGAACGGTTTGGGGAGATGATGAACGCTATCAGAAAACCTATTTTGGGGAGTTTGGTGACCATACATATGTAGTGGGCGACTCCGCTCGACGAGATGAAGACGGTTACTTCTGGATTATGGGGCGAATTGATGATGTCATCAATGTCTCAGGTCACCGTCTAGGCACAATGGAGATTGAATCAGCTTTGGTTGCCCATCCAAAAGTAGCCGAAGCTGCAGTAGTCAGCCGCCCTCATGAGGTCAAGGGCGAAGCCATTGTGGCCTTTGTTGTCCTAAATACGGATATTCCTGAAGGGGAGGCTAGACAAGCGTTGATTCAGGAGCTTCGTGAATGGGTAGCTAAAGAGATTGGACCGATTGCCAAACCTGATGATATCCGTTTTGGTACCAACTTACCGAAAACCCGTTCTGGTAAAATCATGCGTCGCCTGTTACGCGCCATTGCAAAAGGCGAAGCCATTACGCAAGATACTTCGACACTGGAAGACCCAAGTATTTTGGATCAATTTATGCAGAAGTAGCATTTAAAATTGACAGCCAGTTCGATGGTCATTTTAAAGGGGGCTCCGAGCCCTCTTTTTATTTGTTTTGGTTAGGGTTTTCCTCTATAATGCTCCGTTTTCGGGAACTGTCTCGAAAATTCCTTGTCTCACCGACGCTCACTATCGGCTATAAGCGATAGGAAGAGTGGACGGGAGACTGACTTTTAATCCATAAGGAGATAGAGAATGCGTCATTATGAAGTCGTATTTTTAGTACACCCTGATCAAAGCGAACAGGTGCCTGCTATGCTAGAGCGTTATCGCTCATTGATCGAAGGAAATGGCGGAAAGATCCATCGTCTAGAAGACTGGGGTCGCCGTCAGCTTGCTTACTTAATCAACAAAGTACACAAAGCACACTACATCTTGATGAACATCGAGTGTGATGCAGACACATTAAAAGAGTTGGACAACTTGTTCTACTACAATGATGCTGTATTGCGTAACCTTGTCGTCAAGCGTAATGAAGCGATTACTGAGCCTTCAGTAATGGCCAACAAGAAAGATTAAGGAGAGCGATCATGGCAAAGAGTTTTGGTAGAAAAAAATACTGTCGTTTCACTGCTGAGGGTGTCAAAGAGATCGACTATAAAGATCTAGATACACTAAAAAGTTACATCACTGAAACAGGCAAAATCGTGCCTAGCCGTATTACAGGCACCAGTGCAAAGTATCAGCGTCAGCTAGCCACTGCAATCAAGCGTGCTCGCTATTTAGCGTTGTTGCCTTATACTGATCAACACAAATAAGAAGAAATAGAAAATGTTATTTATTGCTAATACGGTGATGAAAGGGCCAAAGCAGGCCTACCTATTAGCGATATTGTTAGCCTTTTTAACCCTGTGGTTTTCACCCGTTGGTTTCCTTTGGGGTGCAGTGATTGTTTTGGTCACTGTGCAGATCAATGCGACGGAAGGTGCAAAATTACTGTTAGCTAGCGCTTTAGTCCATACTTTGGCGACCTTGTTGGTCATCGGCAGTGCTTTACCCGCTTTGGCGGCGCTGATTGAGTTTGCGATGCCGGTATGGTTTTTTGCTGTACTTTTACGCCAAACACAATCATTAGAGCAGGTGTTAACGGCCATTGTGACAACTGTGGTTGGTGCAGTGTTACTGTTTTATTTGGCAGTGGGTTCACCAGAACAGTGGTGGCTCCAACTCCTGAATAGCACCTTAAAGCCGCTTTTGGATCAAGCACAACTGCAGATGCCTGCGGATGCTTTACAACAATTTGCCCACATGCTGACCTTTTTGTTGGGGATGTTTATGGTGATGTTGTGGTATGGCATGGTGTTATTGGGTCGCTGGTGGCAAAGCAAGCTATATTATCCAGGCCGGTTTCAGCAAGATTTTTATCAGCTGAAATTACCTGCTAGTTTGGTGTATGCCGCCATTGCCATTTCGGTTGCTGGATTGATTTTTAGTGACTCTATCCTCCTGATGGATATTTCAGGCGTGTTGATGGCGGGATTGATGTTCCAAGGGCTGGCCATTGCACACAAGGTCTTGAGTGACCGGGAAAGCCACAAGGCATGGTTGATTGGGTTATATTTTTTGATTTTTCTATTTCCACAAACAATTTTGATTTTGGCGACGATTGCGCTACTGGATTTCTGGTTAGATTTCCGTAAGCTCAATAGTGAGCCAACCCCAAATGGGTAAAATTTTTAAAGAGGTTTAAGCTATGAAGGTTATTCTGCTTGAAAAAGTCCCTAATCTAGGTGATTTAGGTGATGTCGTATCGGTTAAAGCGGGTTATGCGCGTAACTATTTAATTCCACAAGGTAAAGCAAAACCTGCAACCAAAGAAAATTTGGCAGATTTTGAAGCCCGTCGTGCTGAGCTTGAAAAACAAGCGGCTGAAGCCAAAGCAGCAGCAGAAGCTGTTTACGAGCAAATGAATGGAACGGTTGTTACCATTCCTGCTCAAGCGGGTGAAGAAGGTAAGCTGTTCGGTTCTGTTGGTACACAAGATATTGCCGATGCATTGATTGCGGCTGGTTTCGAAGTGGCGCGTCGTGACATTCGTTTACCTGAAGGCGTATTGCGCCACATCGGTACTTATGAAATTGCGGTACAGCTTCACTCCGATGTTGTTGCTGACATCACTGTAGATGTGACACCTGAAGAAGAATAATGTAATCATATTCTTTTCAGTAAAAAGGAGCTTCGGCTCCTTTTTTATTTGATCTAAATCCAGTTTTCGAATTATATTTAATTCTCTTTTCAACTGCGTCCTCTGATTTATAATATCGCTTTCCTGATTGATTAAGAAAGCTTCCTTCCTATGGCAAACCTGCAAAAACCCTTTCCATCTTTACCTTCCAATAGTGTTGACTCAGCATTAATGAAAACCCCTCCCCATTCATTAGAAGCGGAACAGGCGGTGTTGGCCGGTTTGATGTTGGCAAATGATAAGATGGAAGATGTGATGGTGATCGTCAATGAGTATGATTTTTATACCCAAGCGCATCAAGCTATCTTTTCTACCATTCATGATTTGCATCAACAAAAACGGCCTTTTGACTTGGTCAGTGTGGTGGAAGCGCTAGAGAACAACGGTAAATTGGTGGAAGTCGGGGATAAAGCCTATTTGGTTGAGTTGGTACAAAACTCATCAGGCTCGGCGAACTTGGAATATTACGCTCAAATCGTTCGAGACAAGTCGATTTTAAGAAGCTTGATTAAAGATGCGAATGAGATTTCGGAAACCTGCTATTTCCCACAAGGCAAAAGCGTTCGGGATATTTTAGATATTGCAGAATCTAAAATCATGGCGATTGCCGAGCACGGTTCGGGCAAACAGCGTAACTATAAAACAATGGAAACGCTGCTAGAAAGTGCTTTAAATAAGATTGATGAACTCTTTAGTTCTGAAGGGAATATTACTGGGATTGAAACCCACCTCACTGAATTTGATGAAGTCACTTCTGGTTTGCAAGCGGGGGATTTGATCATTGTCGCAGGGCGACCTTCGATGGGGAAAACCACTTTCTCGATGAATATGGCTGAAAATGTGGCGACCAAAAGTGGGGTGCCAGTTGCGGTTTTCAGTATGGAGATGCCGGGTGAACAGCTTACGATGCGGATGCTCAGCTCCATTGGGCGTATTGATGCACAGAGAATGAGGACCGGGAAGTTGACACCTGAGGACTGGCCAAAGCTTAACCGTGCGGTAGGTCTCTTATCGAACGCTGAAGTCTATATTGATGATACACCTGCGTTGATGATTACCGAATTAAGAGCACGAGCTCGACGGATTGATATGGATATTCGCGAAAAACAGCGTAAGCAAGCCATGGAAGCGGGTGTTGAAGATCCTGAATCACAAGTGACAGGTTTGGGGCTAATCGTGATCGATTACCTGCAACTGATGCGAGGTTCTTCGGCCAATTCTGATAATCGAGTAAATGAAATTTCTGAAATCTCTCGTGGATTGAAGGCACTGGCTAAGGAGTTGAATATTCCGGTGATTGCACTGTCTCAGCTCAACCGTAGTTTGGAGCAACGACCTGACAAACGCCCTAAAATGTCAGATTTGCGGGAATCCGGCGCCATTGAACAGGATGCGGATTTGATTATCTTTATCTATCGAGATGAAGTGTACAACCCTGACAGCGAGGCGAAAGGGACAGCGGAGATTATCCTTGGGAAACATCGTAACGGTCCTTTGGCGAATATTCGTTTAACCTTTATTGGTGAGTACACCCGTTTCGAAAACTTTGCGGGCTTCCAAGACCCTGCAGAAAATTATTAGGACTGGCTGTGAGTTTTCGCCCTATTCGTGCTCGCATTGACCTGACTGCTTTAAAGCATAATCTAAAACAGGTGCGTCGTTTGGCACCTAAAAGTCGTGTAATGGCCGTGATTAAAGCCAATGGATATGGGCATGGCTTATTGACCGTCGCCAAAGCACTTAACCAAGCCGATGGATTTGTTGTCGCCTCTTTAGAT
>JALUXI010000071.1 GCA_027019045.1 Piscirickettsiaceae bacterium
AATCTTTAATCTCTTCCACTTGGCAAATATGGAACAGCTCTTGACGGGTGTGAGCAAAATGTTCGCACAGGTCGGTATTGACCTCCACCCCTCGTTTTTCCAGCTCGCTGTTCAAGACATTGGTCACCAACTGCACACAGCCTCCACAACCTGTTCCCGCTTGGGTTTCGGCTTTGATGTCTGCCATGGTGCAGCAACCCTTTTCAATCGCTTGAATAATGTCGCCTTTGCTGACATCATAACAGGAGCAGAGTTGAGCCGTTTCTGGCAAGGCATCTGGACCAAACAGATCCGCTCCGCCGCCATCACGACTCGGCAAAATCAACTGATCAGGGTGTTCAGGCAGCTCCATATCATTGAGCTTCAACTGCAATAAATTGCCAAAGTCGGCGGTATCACCGACCAGCACCGCTCCCAATAGCTTTTTGCCATCACGGGAAACCACAATCTTTTTATAAATCTCTTCTGGGCCATTTTCATAGACATAAGAAAGGGCATCTTCATCGGTGCCATGAGGGTCACCAATTGAACCCACTTCCACGCCCATAAGTTTAAGCTTGGTACTCATGTCCGCCCCTTCAAAGGTAGCGGTAATGCCTTCTAGCTGATGCACCACGGCTTGTGCCATTGCATAACCAGGGGCGACCAATCCATAAATCATGCCGTCATGTAACGCACACTCCCCAATCGCATAGATGGCAGGGTCAGAAGTTTGGCAATAGTTGTTAATCACAATCCCGCCCCGTGAACCGACTTCTAAACCAGCGTCTTTCGCCAACTCATCTCTAGGGCGAATTCCTGCTGAGAAGAGGACGATATCCGTCTCTAAGGCTTCGCCATCGGCAAATTCCATGCGGTTTTTGCACTGTTCGCCATCGGTAATTTTTTGCGTCGCTTTAGAGGTGTGAACGCTGACGCCCAGTTTTTCGATTTTGCGCTTGAGCAGTCCCGCGCCCCCTTCATCCAACTGGACAGGCATTAAGCGAGGGGCAAATTCCACCACATGGGTTTTCAATCCTAAATCTGACAAAGCTTTTGCCGCTTCCAGTCCAAGCAAACCCCCACCCACAACGGTACCGATTTTGCTGGTTTTGGCCGCCGCTTCAATCGCTTCTAAATCTTCAATCGTGCGATAAACCAAACAGCCCTCACGATCATTGCCCTCAATCGGCGGCACAAAAGGATAAGAGCCTGTGGCCAATACTAACCGATGGTATGCCGTTTCCTCTCCCTTTTCAGTGATCACTTTCTTATTTAAGCGATCAATTTTGATGACCTTATCGCTTAAATGCAGTTTAATGCCATGCTTTTCATAGTAGCCAGGCTCGACCAGAGATAGATCCTCTGCGGTTTTCCCCGAAAAGTATGAGGAGAGATACACACGGTCGTAAGCGGAGCGTTTCTCTTCACCAAACACCACCACTTCATAATGCTTTAATCCACCTGAATCCACCAATTTTTCAATAAAATTGTGTCCGACCATGCCGTTACCAACAACGACAATTTTTTTCTTCTGACTACTCATGCTGCCATTTCCTTCTGATTTAAAACTGTAGGGTTCGGCTCAAAGCCTTCTCCAAAAATGAGGGTTTCTCGATAAGGGGTCATATCCGTTTGGTTCACGAGGTTGTCATACAGCCAATTAGCACCTGTGACATCCCCATACAAAATCACCCCTTGAATCACATTGTCCTTTAACACCACTTTACGATAGACCTGACGGCTCAAATCTCGGTAGGTGATCACCTCTTTGCCCGCCCCTTCATGGAAGTCTCCCGCAGAGAAGAGGCTAATGCCTGTCACTTTCAATTTGGTAGAAATAAAGCTCCCATGATAGGCATCTTCTCTGCCCATCAACACATTGGCTAAGACTTCAGCTTGCTCATAAAGGGGGGCGACTAGACCATAGACTTGACCACGATGTTCGGTACACTCTCCCACCGCGTAGATATTAGGAGCTGAGGTGTGCAGTTGATCATCCACCACAATCCCTCGGTTAACTTTCAGCCCAATCTTGTTCGCCACGCCCACATTAGGTCGAATCCCCACCGCCATCACCACTAAATCTGCTTCAATCTGATGACCATCAGCAAACTCAATTCCCGTCACCCGCTCTTCACCTAAAATTTTAGCGGTCTGTGCAGGCATCTCGAATTTCAACCCTTTGGCCTCCAAAGAGGCTTTAAGTAACTGTCCCGCCACCCTGTCGAGCTGCATTTCCATCAAGGTGTCCATGAGATGAACAACGGTCACTTCCATGCCTCGAAGCATCAACCCATTGGCGGCTTCCAATCCGAGTAACCCCCCTCCAATCACCACCGCTTTCTTTTTCTGCTGTGCGGTATCAATCATGGTTTCGACATCTTGAATATCACGGAAGCTAATCACCCCAGGCAAATCATGCCCTGGTACTGGGATAATAAAAGGGTTAGATCCTGTGGCCAGCACCAGCTTGTCATATTCAAAGGTGTGACCATTTGCTGCTGTGACAAACTGCTTTTCGGTATCAATACCCACAATCTCTGTCGCTGGATGAAGGCTCACCCCTCGTTGACGATACCACGCCTCATCATGGGTCATGATTTCACCAATTTGTTTCTCACCCGACAAAACATGAGACAACATAATACGGTTATAGCCCCCTGTTGGCTCTTTATTAAAGACATGGATTTCATAGGCTGCCTCTTGCTCAACCTCTTGTAAGTTCAAGAGGTTTTCAATAAATCGAGACCCCACCATGCCTGAACCGATGACAATCAACTTTTGTTTCATATTGGACTCTTAAATGGATAATAACCACAACAAAGCTAAAACTATGCCAATAGATAACTTAACTAGAAATACACTTATAACCCGTTGTTTAGTAAATAATATTTTTACTTTAAATCATATAACTATTTGCTTATACACCTCTTTATTAAGTTTAATATAAAGCAATATTGCACTACTTTGAGTCACAAAAGACCCAAATTAAAACAAAACCATATTAAAAAGGTCAGAATAATCCCACCAACTATTTGATTATATTAAGTAATTTTATATTGGCACACCATAAGCTTATTAAAACTCAAATTTTTTAAATTTGGAGATTTTTAGATAATGAGTACAACAAGTTCCGAACGCTTCAATCTGCTGTCCTTTACGGGCAAGATGCGGATCTTACATCTCACTTGGTTTGCTTTCTTTATGTCTTTTATGGTCTGGCTTGGCTTAGGACCGATGATGCCTTTTATCAAAGAGTCCCTACAGCTGACTGACCAACAGGCAAAAGTCCTCTTGATTCTCAATGTCGCCATGACCATCCCCGCCCGTATTATTGTTGGAATGTTGGTGGACAAATATGGGCCTCGGATTATGTACACTGCCATCTTGGTTCTGGGTGGTCTGGTCAGCATCGCATTTGCTTGGGCGGATAGCTATGAAAGTTTGGCCCTTTGGCGTTTCCTATCTGGCTTTATAGGTGCGGGGTTTGTGGTGGGGATT
>JALUXI010000072.1 GCA_027019045.1 Piscirickettsiaceae bacterium
CCTCCATTGGGTAATTGATTGGGGGGATGTATGCGGCGGGTAAATTAGATGAGTACGAAGCTTGGGTGCGTGGGGTGACCAAGCTGGATATCTTATCAATGCTGGATTTGACCTTAGGCAATGGGGGGATAGTGAAAGGAGAGAAGGTGATTCAGTATTTGATTGGGATGGCGGGGGATGCTGTGATTGAGGCACTGCCGATTAAATATACGGCGGTGGCGGCAGATGTGTTTGAGGAGAAGGAGGTGTGGTTGCAGTCAGGGCGATTATTTGATGCCATTCGTGCCTCCATCGCCATTCCTTTATTTTTTACACCACATGAAGTCAATGGGCGTACTTTGGTCGATGGCGGGGTTTTGAACCCAGTGCCGATGGCAGCAACACTGGCAGATGAGACGGATTTGACCATCGCTGTGAATTTAATGGGAAAACCCAAAGTTGAAGTGCCTGAACATGCCAGTTCCAGCTTGATTCAGGGGGATGAGGATTTGCGTCGAGATCAAGAGGAGCATGAACAGGGGTGGGCATTTGAGCAGACTTTAAAACGCTATTTGCAAGATTTTCAAACCACTTTAACTGAGCGATTGATGCCGAATTTAGGGCTCTATGATATGGCAAACCGCTCTTTTGATACGATGCAGGGAACAATTGCGCGGTTAAAGCTGGCGACCTATCCGCCTGATGTGTTGATTGAGATTGAACGAGACCGCTGCGGGATGCTGGAGTTTGATCGTGCGAATGAGATGATTCCATTAGGCTATGAGCGAGCTGCGAAGGCCTTAAAAAAATGATAGCATATGCCAGCTTAAAAACTTTGATAAGGAGATAAACTGTGCAGGAACTTTTACAGCAATATGTGAATAACCTATCGGCTGGTGATCAGACGACTTTGATTGCCACTTTGATCGGTGCGATTGTGGCGTTCTTTATTATCAAAATGATGACGGGTGTGATCAAAGCGTTGGTGATTTTGGCGGTCTTGGTTGTGGGCGCAGCACTATTATTCCCAGATGCTCAGGTGATGGATAAGGTGACCGAAGGCGCCAAGACTGCTTATGAAAAAGGCAAAGAGGTGTCCAGTAAGGTCGCAGAAACGGTGGTTGAAAAAGCAAAAGAGAGTGTTAAGCACTGACGATAAAAATCAGAATTGAGACTAAAAAATTCTCTAAAATCCCCAGTCCCGCATGGCGTTATCACTATTCGGGACTGGGGATTTTAGCCTTGTTTATCCGCGTAGCCATTTTGTGAAAAGCTTTCTCTTATCTAAAAAGGTCTTCCAGACTTTGGGCGGTAAAAAGTTTTTCGCCAATTAAATCTAAAGTCGTTTCATCTGCTTGCGCTAATAAAGCGTCCACTTTTGTTTCAGAAGCCGTTTTAAATTTAGCTAAAATCATCTTCTTGGCAAAGGTCATTTTGCCTTGATGTAGTCCCTGTTGAACACCTTTCTGCATACCTTGTTGCATACCTTGCTGTATGCCCTCCTGTCTACTTTGTATGATCAAGTTTTGTTTCCAGTTTTCCATATTTTCAGCCAGCATACCTGTTTCCTCCGTTAGACTCTCAATTTTTTCTATATTAACCTGTGCGCCTTGTTTTTGTAAATGCCTTTTTAACCAACGAGTTAGCACTTTGTCGATCACTTCTTTTCTTGTGCCTTTTTGAAGTTGAATAATTTGTGCTGCTCTGTGGATTGCTTGGAGCATTTTTTGATCATCGGTGGCGTTTTCTAGACTGAAGACGGCACTGATTGGGGTGGGGATTTGTTCTAGTTGAGCTTCTGTGTATCGACCTTCGTCTATGAGGTAGTAGCTGAGGCTGGGCTGATATGGTTTTAGGATGTCTGGGACGGGGTGGATCATGTCGGTTAGGTTGGTTTTGGCTGTCCATCTTGGGTTGCCGTTGTATAGCACGATTGGGAAGACTGGTGGGAGTGAGTCTGTGGGTTTGAGTTGTTTGTTTTTGTGGAGATGGGAGTAGAAGTTGGCGATGTAGTGCATAAATCGCACTGGCATGGTGTGATCGACTTTGGATTGGAATTCTAAGAGGATGTAGAGGTAGATTTCTACAGGTTCGCCAGCAGGCTCTAATTGGGCTTTAACTGACCAGACGACATCTTCGGCTTTGGTGTCGAAGATGGGGGTGATGTAGTGGCCTGGGTGTTGTTTTAAGGTAGTGAAATCGAGTAATTGGGCGATTTCTTTGGGGGCAAAGCCTTCAATGAGTTGTTGTACCATCTCGGGGTGGCTGAAGATCTCTTTATAGCCTGTATCGTGATAATTAGCAGTTTGATTGGGCATGATGTGTAAAAGGTCAGTGCGAAAAGCCCAGCATATCAAAGAAAGAGCGGTTGTGTAAAGTTAGTGGGCGAAGCTCTTTTTAAACCAGTAGGTGCCGAAGAGGAAGAGGGTGCTGCCTAGGGTGAGGAGGCCGAGGGTTTGTGGCCAGAGATCGGCTAGACTGTTGCCTTTGAGCAAGATGGTGTAGCCCATATCGGTGTAGTAGAAGAGTGGGGAGAGGTGCATCAGCCACTGTTCCCAGGTGGGCATGGATTCAGGGGGATTCCAGGTGCCAGAAAGCAGCAGGATCGGCATCATAGTGAGAAAGGAGATGAGCATCACTTGAGCGAGGTTTTTACTGAGCGTGGCGATGACGAGCCCCAGACCCGACATGGCAAAGATATAGAGGGCGGTGGCACTGTAGAAGAGTAAAAAACTACCGCGCATGGGGACTTGGAATAGGGGGAAGATGATAGCAAATAGGCTGAGGCTGATACCAAAGAGTAGAATGATTTCCACCGCCAAAATCTTGGGAAAGAGGATTTGGAAGGGGGTGAGTGGACTGACCGCAAGTTGTTCAATGGTGCCGCGTTCTTTTTCTCGCACGGCGATGGCGGCGGGGAGGAAGAGGGAGAGGAGGGTCAGTACGGTGAACATTTCGGAAATGGGCATAAACCATTCGTCACGGCTCTCAGGGTTGTAAAGGATTAGGGGGCGCGCTTCAACTTGGGGAACTTGTAACATTTGTGCATTGGCCAGTTTAAGGCGTTGCCGCATCAGTTGTTCATTGAATTGTGCATTGATCATTTCGGTATAACTGGTGATGAGGGTGCCGAGGATGACATTGCTGGCATCAACTTGAAAGCTGATGGCTTGAGACTGCCCTTTTTGTAGTTGTTGTTCAAATTGGCTGGGAATGTCAATGACGGCGAGTAATTGTGAATGATCAAGAAGACTTTGTGCCTCTTTTTGTGATGTGATCTGACCTTTCATTTCATAATAGGGTGGGCGAAGCTTGTCTAGCCAGGCTCGGCTGGTGGCGGATTGGTCATGATCCATCACCGCAATGGGGGCGTTTTTCAGCTCCATCGAAACCGCTTTGCCTGCAATAAACACTTCGCCAGTAAAAAAATAGAGGACGGCAAAAATCAGAATAGGATCACGGCTAAACTGCAAGAGTTCTTTACGCGTGAGGGCG
>JALUXI010000073.1 GCA_027019045.1 Piscirickettsiaceae bacterium
TTACAAAAAGTAGCCGGTGTGGTCGAAAAGCGCCAAACCATGCCTATTCTGGGTAATGTGTTGCTGGAAGTGCAGAACAACACCCTCACCCTCACCGCCTCAGACTTAGAAATTGAGACTCGCGCGCAAGTGGAACTGGAAAGCAGTGATGGCGACTTTGCTATCACTTTGCCCGCGGTCAAACTCCTCACCATTGTGCGTTCCCTGCCCGAAGGACTCACGGTGGTCATGTCTTTCGAAGGTAACCGTTGTGAATTGGCCGCGGGTCGTTCTCGCTTCAAACTCTCCACCCTGCCACCCGAAGACTTCCCGACCATTGATATGAGTCAGGTCGTACTCTCTTTCGCCCTTTCACAACATCAATTAAAAAATCTGATTCACAGTGCGGCTTTTGCGATGGCATCGCAAGATGTGCGCTTCTACCTCAATGGAATGCTATTTGATATTCAAGGCAATCAACTCCGTGTTGTCGCCACCGATGGTCATCGCCTCTCCACCTGCTCGACACAACTGGAAATGGACGACCTTCCCGCATCTCAAGCCATTCTGCCACGAAAAGGGGTGATGGAGCTGCAAAAATTGATGCAAGACGAAGAGACTTTGGTGGAGGTCGCCCTTGCACAAAACTATTTGACCGTTCGCATGGAAGACACCATCTTCACCTGTAAACTGGTCGATGGGCGCTTCCCCGACTATCGTCGAGTGCTACCGAAAGACAACGACCAGATTCTCCGCACCCCAAAAGACCTGCTCAAAAGTTTGCTACAACGCGCCGCTATTCTCTCCAATGATAAATTCAAAGGCGTGCGATTGGTACTCGCGCCAAATCTACTCACCGTACATGCACAAAATACTGAACAGGACGAATCGCACGAAGACATGATTGTGGACTATCAAGGTAGTGAAATGGAGATCGGCTTTAATGTTAATTATCTGCTAGATGTGCTCAGTGTGCTACCTGAAGAAGAGGTGGAGCTGAAGTTTAAAGATGCAAACAGTAGCTGCTTGATCGAGAGTGACAGTGATTGCTGTCATTGCCAACATGTCATTATGCCGATGCGTCTGTAAGCTTTTAAATCTTGAGCCAACTTCAACAGCTTCAAATTCAATACTTCCGCAACCTCACTCAAGTTAGCCTCGAATTTCAATCGGGGCTGAATTTGATTGTGGGGGATAATGCTGCAGGTAAAACTGCTTTGATTGAAGCCTTATGGGTACTGGCCACTGGACGCTCTTTTCGCACTCATCAACCCAGCCATCTGATCCAGCATCAACAACCCCATTTCACCCTATTTTGCCAAATCCAAGACGACCAGAAAGACACCCCCAACAAACTCGGTATGCAACGCTCAATGCAGCAAGCACTGCTCAAATTAAACGGAGAAAGGTGCCAAAGCCAAGCACAGTTTGCGCAAACCCTCCCACTCCAACTGCTCACCCCCGAAAGTCACCGCCTGCTGGAAGAAGGGCCTAAAGCGCGTCGTCAATTTATGGACTGGGGCTGTTTCTACCAAACCTCCCAATTTCTTCCTCTTTGGCGAAACTATCAGCGAGCATTGAAACAACGCAACCGAGCTTTAAAGCAGCAACTCCCCCCCCAGCAAATCACCCTATGGGATGCTCCCCTTGTGCAATCAGCTTTAGAGATTGATCAACTCAGAAGCACCTATCTGGCACAACTCACCCCGCACTTACAAAACTTCTGCCATCAACTAATACCCGAAATTGAGCAGACCGTTACCCTCAGCTACCGTGCAGGCTGGCCGCAGCAGACCAAAAACCTCCAGCAGCTGATGCAAGACCACCTGCCTCAAGACAGAAAAAAAGGCCACACCCAATATGGCTGTCACCGTGCCGATATTCGTTTCCGCTTTGGTCAGCTAGAAGCGATGCAAACCCTCTCAAGAGGACAACAAAAGCTCTTTGTCTGCGCCCTGCTACTCGCTCAAGCCCAACTGCATCAAGAACAGACGGGCAACCGAGTCATCATGCTGATTGACGACCTGCCCGCTGAACTCGACGCCCATCACCGCCACACCCTGCTGCAACTGCTCCAACAACTCAAGATCCAACACCTCATCACCACCACCGATGCCAAACTGATTGACGATCTCAACCCCAATACCAGCCAAACTTGGCAACTCTCTCAAGGAGAATTAAAGGCTATTTAAATAACCCCTTCAATTTTTGCTGTAACTGTTGTTTCAGCTTCTCTTCTTGGCGTTTTTTCTCCGCTTCTGCGCGTTGCTGCAATTTGCGTTTTTCCGCTTCCAACTGAGCTTTGCGTTTATCGATCTCTGCTTGCACCTTGCGTTTGGCTTCATTGATCAACCGCTGTTTTTCCTGCTCAAGCCGTTGGTTAAATTTCGATTGCAAAATTTTCTGCAGTTGCGAAATATCACCATTGAGTTTGACCTCTTTACCTAGATAAGCCTGCAACTGCTGCTCAACAGGTTGCAATTGGGCTTGCGCTCGCTGGGTCAACTCGGTTTTCAGCTGGGCTTTTGCTGCTTGTAGCCGTTTTTTCAACACTTGATTAAAGGCTTTGGAAAGATGGCGATCCAGGTCAGAACTGATTTCCACCTTGGGAGCCCAGAGATCACCTTTGATTTTGCCTTTTACATCGAATTGATGCACCTGCTCAAAACCAGGGGCTAAATACTCATGCACCTCTTTGGCCTTGGATTGGCTTAAATCAAATTTTGCTTGGCGATATTGAATCGTAAAGTTGCTGAGAAGTTGGTCGAGTTTCTGCGTTTTCGGATTTAAGAGTAGCCGCCCTTCCCCTTCAAACTGTGCCGTGGCCTGTGCCAACTTGACTGTCATGCGGTCATCTTTGAGCAATGCCCAATCTTTGACTTGATACTGCTTCCACTCCGCACTCGCTTTATCCAACGGCTGCTTGGGGAAAACATGATTCACCATGCCTGCCACCACCAGTGGGGTGGGTTGAGTTGTAGGTTGATAAAGCGACTTGAAAGTAGTTGGTTTACCATAAATGGACTGCTCAAAGTTCAGATCTTTTAACTGCGTCATCCATTTGCCGTCGTCCAACTGCGCCGATAATAGCCCTTTATGTAAAATGAAATTGGGTTCAGGATCATATTCAGTAAACCGCACCTCCCGCCCTAGATTGCGACGACGATTCTCCTCTGCTGCCGCCTTCTCCTCTTCAGAGGTTTTGAAATAGTCAATCACAGGTTTCGCTTTTTCATAAGCCACTTGTGCGGTTTGCAGCCAACCTTGTACTTGTGGGCCAAATAACAAAGCGGTGAGATTGGATAGCCCTTTACCATCTAAGCTATATTTTGCTTGTAAGCGTTGAAAATCCTCCGAAGGCGCTTTTTTCAGCAAGGCGATATCCTGTTTTAGTTGTGCAAGCTGCTGTTGCAACTGCTGCTTGCCCTGCGCCAAGCGTCGCTTATCCAACGCCACTTGCTTTTTCAACAGCTCAAATGCC
>JALUXI010000074.1 GCA_027019045.1 Piscirickettsiaceae bacterium
TTGCTCCTTTAGGAATTGCCGCTTGAATGCGTTTTGCCTCTTCGGCTTTTAACTTCTCCGCCGAGGTGCTTTTGCTTCGAGGTGCCATCGGCAACTCAATCAATTTTAAGGCACAACTTTTGGGCAGCCGCTTGGCATATTCTGCATAGCCTTGCTCAACCCATTTCGGCATCTTCTGCCCGACGACAATAAAATGAATAACCACAATCAACTACTGCTTATCTGACGGCACCACCGACCAGAGTTTTTCCAATGCATAGTGCGCACGGGCAGACTCGGTCATCACATGCACCACCACATCGCCCAAGTCCACTAAAAGCCAATCAGGTTCAGGCCCCGACTCCACGCCCATTGGCGGCTCACCCGCATCTTTAAACGCCTGCGCCACTGCATTACCCAAGGCCTTCACATGGGTGGTTGAAGTCCCCGTGGCAATCACCATCGCATCAGCAAAACTACAAATTTTGGCCACATCCAGTGTTTCAATATCTTTCGCCTTGCCGTCATCTAAAATCGATACCGTTAGGTCAATCGTTTCTTGTAAGTTCATTCAATCCTTCCATATAAAGTATGTTGTTTAACATAATCAATTACCGACGGAGGCATCAAATAATCCAATGCGCCGCCCGCTTGAATCAGTTGACGAATTTTGGTTGAGCTGATATCCAGTTGCGTCACGGGGACCAACTGAATTTGTCCTGCTGGCTGACTTAACTGTGACACCTGTCGCTCTACCAATAACGCTGCCACCTTCCCTTGGGATGGCAGAGCAGCACCAGGACGAAAAGTCACCGCCAAATTCGCCAACTGTAAAATCTCCTGCCACTTGTGCCAACGGTGAAAATGGGAAAAGGCATCCATCCCCATCATTAACACCCTCTCATTCTCAGGTTCTCGCTGAGCCAAAGTTTGCAGCGTGTCCACCATAAACGAAGGGCCTTGGCGTTCAATTTCGCACAACTCTAACCGAAAAAGCGGCTGAGACGCAATTGCCAACTGCACCATTTCACAGCGCTGGTCGGCGGAGGCTTGCGGTTGGTCTCGATGCACCGTTTGAAAGGCGGGGACAAATCGCATCTCATCCAAACCCAACGCCTCCGTCACCTCCAAGGCAGGACGAAGATGACCAAAATGAATCGGATCAAACGACCCACCATTGATGCCTATTTTTGCCAAACTTTCCGCCTCTTGTTTATGCTAGTTTGCTATAGTGAACGCTTTCCAGCCACTTTTTTATCGCCATGCAAGCCCCAGATATTTCCCCAGCCCTTGAGCAACTCATCTATCAAACCATACTCAACAGCCCATCTCCCCTAAAGGAGTACGACCTGCTGAAAACCTTAACCCAAGCGGGTTATGCCGAATTTGATCTATCAGGCTCAGAGCTACAACTCTTCCAAGCCCACTTTATGCTATTTCACCTACTCTACCGCCTGCAAGACCAATGGCAAGCGGCAGGCAAAGGCAGCCTAGAGATTCACACCCTCGGCATTTTTTTCAAAAAAACCGACAAAATCCCAAAATCCCCAGTCCTGCCAGATGAAAAGGATGCTTTGGCCACTTTTGATAGTCTAAAAGCCTACTATTTAGACTTTTCCGCCTACTACAACACCCAAGAAGAAGAGATTCAAGCCCTGCTAGATGGGTTTTGGCACCGTTTTATCACAGGACAAGCCAACAGCAACCTCTCCCAACAACAAGCTCTCGAACTTTTCGAACTCACGCCACCGTTTTCTGCCCACACCCTCAAACAACGCTACCGCCAACTCCGCCAACACACCCATCCCGACAAAGGCGGCAGTAACCAAGCCTTCCAACAGGTGATTGAGGCTTATGAAATATTAACGGCTATTTACGAATAGTGCCATCTCCCAGCACAATCCATTTTTGTGAGGTCAGCCCCTCTAAACCTACAGGGCCTCTGGCGTGGAATTTGTCGGTGCTGATACCGATTTCGGCACCAAGACCATATTCAAAGCCATCAGCAAATCGGGTAGAGGCATTGACCATCACCGAGCTGGAATCGACCTCTGCCAAAAACTGGCGTGCCGTGGTGAAGTTTTCGGTCACAATCGATTCGGTATGCCCTGAACTGTACTGGGCAATATGGTCCATTGCTGCCTGAACATCTTTCACCACTCGAATTGATAGAATCGGGGCTAAATATTCCGTGGCCCAATCTTCTTCAGTCGCTGGTTCGGCTTGAATCATGCGACGGGTGGCTTCACAACCTCGCAATTCCACCCCTTTTTGATGGAAAATTGCCGCAAGGGGCGGTAACACTTTTTCCGCCATGCCTTCAGCGACCAGCAGCGTTTCCATCGCATTACAGACCCCGTAACGATGCGTTTTTGAGTTGTCCGCCACGGCAATCGCCTTATCTAAATCTGCCTCTGCATCAATATAGACATGACAAATACCATCCAAGTGTTTAATCACAGGCACCTTCGCCCCTTCGGAGATGCGTTGAATCAGGCCTTTGCCGCCTCGTGGAATAATCACATCCACAAATTTGGGCATCGCAATCAATTCACCCACTGCTGCACGGTCGGTGGTTTCCACCACCTGCACGGCGGTTTCTGGTAAGTTCGCCGCCTTCAATCCCGCTTGAATACAAGCGGCTAAGGCTTTATTGGAGTGAATCGCTTCTGACCCGCCTCGCAAAATGGCGGCATTGCCTGACTTCAAACATAAAGCGGCGGCATCCACTGTGACATTGGGACGGGATTCATAAATAATCCCAACCACCCCAAGCGGCACACGCATTTTGCCCACCTGAATCCCAGAAGGACGATAGGCCATCTCCGATACCTGTCCCACAGGATCAGGCAGAGCAGCGACTTGACGAAGCCCCTCTGCCATGCCTGCAATCACTTTATCAGTCAAGGCTAGACGATCTAGCATCGCATCACTCAAGCCATTGGCTTTACCAGCGTCTAAATCCTTCTGATTTTCCGCTTGTAAAGCGGTTTTATCCGCCTCAATCGTATCGGCAATCGCCAATAGTGCTTGGTTTTTTTGAGCTGTTTGCACTTTGAGCAAGGCTCGGGAAGCGGCTCTTGCCTGCTCTCCGAGCTGGTTCATATAGGATTTCACAGACATAAATTTACGCCTTCTTCATAAATGCTGCCACCAAAACCAACTGCACGCCATTGATCTTCCCTTCGATATGCTTAGGGTCATCAGTCAAATGAATGCCGCGCACCATGGTGCCTCGTTTAGCGGTAAAGCCCGCCCCTTTCACATCCAAATCTTTAATCAAGGTGACATTATCACCTTCTTGCAAAATGGTGCCATTGCTATCACGCGTCGGTTCACGATCATCTTCCTCTTCGCTCTCCATACCCGCTTCTGCCCAGCTTTTCACATCCTCTTCCAGATACATCATATCCAACAGATCCTGCGGCCACCCTTCACTGGCAATGCGATGCAGTAAACGATACGCC
>JALUXI010000075.1 GCA_027019045.1 Piscirickettsiaceae bacterium
GCTGAAGGAAAGTCAGCACCTCTTCCACCACATCCTCATACACCGCCTCTTGCTGCATGGTTTGGGGCGTGCCCTTTTTATGCATTAAACAAACGGGAACTTGATGTGCCGCAACCAACTCCAAGGCGCCTTCAGATTGTAATGCATTCACATCATTCACCAAATCCACACCCAATGCAATCGCTTCTTTCATCACCTCTGTCTTATAGGTATCAATTGAAAGCGTGGCATCGAATGACTGTTTAAGCGCCTCAATCACAGGCAGAACACGATCCAACTCCTCCTGCAAAGAAACGGGCTGCGCACCAGGTCGGGTCGACTCCCCGCCGACATCAATAATATCTGCACCTTCTTCCAGCATTCTCTCCGCCTGCTCAACAGCCTGATCGAGATACTGAAAATGCCCCCCATCAGAAAATGAATCTGGCGTAACATTCAAGATCCCCATAATGAGTGGCTGCTCAAGCAATTCACCTGATATGACCTGTTCAAATCGATTCATCTTTAACGCCCATAAAAAAGCCCCCAAAGTTGGAGGCTGTTATTTAAATAACTTATAAAATCACTTCTTATCCGAATCAGCCCCGTCACCAGAATTGGGTTCTTGCCAACCTTGTCTTAAATTTTGATCGGCATTTGGATCTGTGGTCTGAACCGCATTCTCATCCGAGGATTCGGGGGCTTTCTGCTTTGCCTCATCACTCAACTCAACAGAAACATCTTCGTTCTGTGCTGACGGCTTATCAGACGAACTTGATTGCTTTTCCGATTTTTTACCATCAAATCGCTCATCCCAATCTTTCGGTTTCCCAGCAGGCTCACCATTCATAATGCGTTTTACCTGATCACGATCAATGGTTTCAAACTCCATCAAAGCTTCCGCCATGGCATGCAGCTTATCGATATTCTCCTGCAAAATCGTCTCTGCACGACGATAGTTACGATCGATAATCTCACGAATCTCTTCATCAATCTGCTGCGCCAACTCATCTGAAATCAAAGGATTCTTGGGCATCATAAAGTTCCCATCATCCTCTTCTTCATACATGATGGGACCCAACTTATCTGATAATCCCCACTTAATCACCATATTGCGCGCAATCTGTGTTGCCCGCTCAATATCATTGCTCGCGCCTGTAGTCACCGCATCCTTACCAAAAATCATCTCCTCAGCCACACGCCCACCAAACAAGCTGGATAACTGACTTTCAAGCTTGCGTTTGCTGTAACTGTACGAATCCTCTTCAGGCAAATACATCGTCACCCCTAAGGCGCGCCCTCGCGGCATAATACTCACTTTATACACAGGGTCATGCTCAGGCACCATCCATCCGACAATAGCGTGTCCAGACTCATGGTAAGCGGTCAGGCGTTTCTCTTCCTCACTCATCACCATGCTCTTACGCTCAACTCCCATCAGAATCTTATCTTTCGCCTTTTCAAAGTGCTTCATGGTCACCAACCTGGCATTTTCTCGTGCCGCCATCAAAGCCGCCTCATTCACCAAGTTTGCCAAATCCGCCCCCGAAAAACCAGGTGTCCCTCTAGCAATCAACTCTGGATTGACATCATCTGCCACTGGCACCTTACGCATATGCACTTTCAAAATCTGCTCTCGCCCACGAACATCCGGCAAACCGACCGTTACCTGACGATCAAAACGACCAGGTCGTAATAGCGCAGGATCCAACACATCTGCACGGTTAGTCGCTGCAATCACAATCACCCCTTCTGTGCCTTCAAATCCATCCATCTCAACCAACATCTGGTTCAGGGTCTGTTCGCGCTCATCATTACCGCCGCCCATACCGCTGCCGCGTTTGCGACCAACCGCATCAATTTCATCAATAAAGATAATGCAAGGCGCATGTGCCTTTGCCTGTTCAAACAGATCACGCACACGAGAGGCTCCCACCCCAACAAACATCTCCACAAAATCAGAACCCGAGATGCTAAAGAAAGGGACACCCGCTTCACCTGCAATCGCTTTTGCTAACAGCGTCTTCCCCGTTCCAGGAGGCCCTACCAATAAAATCCCTTTTGGAATCCGTCCGCCTAAATTCCGATACTTTTCAGGATCCTTCAAGAAGTCAACTATCTCAGCAACCTCTTCTTTCGCCTCATCCGCACCTGCTACATCATCAAAAGTAACTTTAACTTCATCCGCTGTGAGCATCTTAGCTTTACTTTTACCAAAGGAAAGCGGCCCCCCTTTGCCGCCCATGCCTCCTCCGGCAGCTGAGCGCATAAAGTACACCCACACCGCAATGAGCAAAAGCATTGGGAACCAAGAGATAAAGATCTGCATCAGCACACTCTGTTGTTCTGGCGGACGCGCTTTTATTTTTACCTTATAGTCCAATAAATCTCCCATCAGCCCAGGGTCACCTGGATTGTAGGTCACAAAGGCACGGCCATTTTTATACACTCCTTTTATGGTTTGCCCTTCAATCAATACCGCACTGACTTGACCTTTATGCACCTGGTCTATAAAGTCAGAGTAGTCTAATCGTTGACTGCCACCCATCATCTGCTGTTGACCAAAATGATTAAAAATGCTCAACATAATGGTGGCCACCACCGTCCAAATCAAAATGTTTTTCAACATATCATTTTTCATAAAACTGGCTTCTTCCTAAATTTTTTTGAATCGAAATACTTTACCATAAATCTTCATAAAAGATATTTATAATTATTTAGTGTAGTTTATCATTCTCTTTTCCCACGCGCCAATAGGTAAATCTCCTTGCTGCGCGGACGCGAGGCTTTAGGTTTACGGGTAATCACCCTTTGATACTTGCTGCGAAGATCTTGTAGCAAAGCCTCATACCCCTCTCCCTGAAAAACCTTCATTAACAGATCGCCTCCTGGACGCAGCACCTGATCGGCTAATTCTACCGCCAACTCCACCAAATACATCGCTCTTGGAATATCCACCCCCTTATTCCCGCTCATATTCGGTGCCATATCGGACATGACCACATCCACTTCGCGTCCAGCCAAACTCTCTAACAACTGCTGATAAACTGCATCCTCACGAAAATCTCCTTGAATAAAGGTCACACCCGCAAAAGGTTCAACAGGCAAAATATCCAAAGCAAAAACCTGCCCCGACTCACCCACCTTATGTGTCGTCCACTGTGACCAACCGCCAGGTGCCGCCCCCAAATCCACCACCGTCATTCCTGACTTGAACAGATGATCCTTCTCATCAATCTCCTGCAATTTATACACAGCACGGGAACGCCAGCCCTCCTGCTTGGCTTTATTGACGAAATAATCATCAAAATGCTCTTTTAACCAAGCGGTACTCGATTTAGATTTAGACTTAGATTTACTCATATATACATTGGAATCCTATAAAATAGACGGTTTTAAATAGTAGACAGAAAAAAGATGACCAAAAAACTTTCACAACCTCAAATTAAATTTCTAAGAGGCATC
>JALUXI010000076.1 GCA_027019045.1 Piscirickettsiaceae bacterium
AGAAGAAACGCGTGCACAAGAGCAACAAGAAGTCACTCAATTGATTCAAAAACTCATCACCGCCTTTGAAATTGATCCCTCTCAATTTTGTGGCAATCCTTCAGGGGTTCGCAAAAGTAGTGGGCCAGTCGCGCCTAAATATCGTAATACGGTAACAGGACAAACTTGGACAGGCCGCGGCCGCAAGCCAGTGAGCTGGCTTGAGCATCCAGAACAGTGGGTTGAGATTTAAGAAGCAATTCAAAACTTGTAACTACTCAGTTGACACTGTAACTGCTCAGATTGCCCCTAAAATTCGTCAATTCAAGGCGGAAAATGTGAGTTTACAATGAGTAAATAACCATTTTTTAACGCAGAAGTGGCGGATTTCAGGGGGAAGCTGAGAAGTTACAAACAGTTAATCATAAAAGGGGGCATTTGCCCCTTTTTTTATGTTTTCAAAAGGCGTATTATTGATTCTATGCATCATCTGTATATCACAAAATTCAACCATTCAATGAGGTCAATAAGATGTTAGAGACACATGCACCTACTTTAGAGACCCTCTTCGCTCAATTAGGTCTAGACAGCTCTCAAGAAGCGATTGAACAGTTCATTGCCGAGCATCCGCTCCCTCACGATGTCAATATCGATGAGGCTCCTTTCTGGAATACCGCTCAGCGGCAACTGATCCAAGAAGCACTCAACAATGACGACGACTGGGCAGAGCCGGTTGATGAATTGAATGTGCTTTTACACGAAGCTTATCAAGCGTAAATACGATTATGGGTAAGTTTTTAATGTTATTAGGGCTTTTGCTCTTTACCATTGGATTACTGTTCACGCTATTTCCGCACCTATTTAATTGGTTTGGAAAATTACCAGGTGATATTTTAATTCAAGACCAACATACCACGATTTTCATCCCCTTTACTTCCATGATTTTAATTTCAATTATCTTGACTTTACTTTTTAACTTTATGAAGTGAGCTTTACACATCGCCTTGGGAGGTCTTTATGGAAAAACTGCAGTTAGAAACCCTTTACTATACGATGGTGCTCGGGAGGCAGTTTGAATTGGCCGCTAAAGAGCATTACATGCAAGGACACATTTCAGGTTTTTTACATTTAGACATTGGGCAAGAAGGGCTTTCCGTTGCGGCGATGCAAGCCTTTGCTCATGGTGATGTCTTTACCACCTACCGGGAACATGTCATGGCATTGGCGCGTGGCATCTCTGCTAAATCCATCATGGACGAACTGTTTGGCAAAGCAACGGGCGTCAGCGGCGGTCGAGGCGGTTCCATGCACCTGTTTGATCCCAGCCATTTTTTCTATGGTGGCGATGCCATCGTCGGTGGGCATATTCCCAACGCTGTTGGCTGTGCCTATGCTCGCAAGTTGCAAAAGGCGGATAATGGGGTGATGGTCGTCTTTGGGGACGGCGCCACAAATCAAGGTGTTTTCTACGAATCGCTCAATAATGCAGCCGCACAAAAACTACCCTTGATTTTTCTTTGTGAAAACAATGAGTATGCCATCGGCACCCATATTGGTAGAGTCTGCCCCTTTACTGAAATGGCGAAAAAAGCAGAACCCTTTATGCCAACGCTTTCAGTCGACGGCATGGATGCCGTGGCGGTTTATGAAACAGTGACAGAAGCCAATGACTTTATCCAAAAAGGTCACGGCCCCATCTTTATTGAAGCCCACACTTGCCGTTTTGAAGGCCACTCCATGAGCGATGCCAACCGCTACCGTAGCCCACAAGAGATGGACATCTGTAAAGATCAAGATCCGATCGAGAAAATCAAACCCCTTCTGGATTCTCAAGTCGAAGCCAACTTGACTGAGAAAGCAAAACAAGAGGTGGCCGAAGCGGTAGAATTTGCCCTAAAAGCACCAGAACCAGAACTTTCAACACTCACTGACCATATTTTCTGCCAAGGAGGTTGCCACCATGCTCTATCGTGAAGCGCTGAATCTCGCCTATCATGAAGCCATGACCGCCGATGAATCGGTGGTGACGCTGGGAGAGGATGTCGGTTTTTATGGCGGCTCCTATCGCGTGACTGAAAAACTGTATGAGCAGTTTGGCGCGCATAGAGTAATCGACACCCCCATCTCCGAGCAAAGTATTGTCGGTAATGCCGTGGGGATGGCGATTGGTGGGTTGCGACCGGTGGCTGAAATCATGACCGCAAACTTTGCGCTCTTGGCATTCGACCAAATTATCAACCACATGGCCAAACTCCCCTATATGAGCAATGGCAAAGTCCAACTGCCCATAGTGGTACGCTTTCCCCAAGGGGTGAGCAAACAACTAGCAGCTCAACACTCTGAAAGCTATGAGCAGATGCTGGCGGCTGTGCCAGGATTGATCGTCCTCACTGCCAGCACGCCACAAGCCGCATATCATGGACTGAAAAAGGCAATCGAACTGGATGATCCTGTCATTTTTATCGAGCATGAGCTACTCTATAATAAAAAAGGGGAAGTCGATACCCAAGCAAGATTTGACCCTTTTAAAGCACAGATTGTCAAACCAGGAAACAACATCACCTTGGTCTCCTACTTAAAAATGGTGGATGATGTGATGACCGCAGTGCCCGAAATCGAACAACAGCTGGGCGTGTCCTGCGAAGTGATCGACCTCAACAGCTTAAACCCCATCGATACCGACACCCTCAAAACCTCTTTAAGCAAAACAGGACGGCTGGTGATGGTGGAAGAGGATCATAAAACCGGCGGCTATGGTGCACAAATTGTGAGCTGGGCAAGTGAACACTGTTTCTATGAGCTTGACGCACCACCGCTTAGGATTGCTGGCCTCGACACCCCCATTCCTTACAATCGCACTTTGGAGTTGGCCTCCATCCCAACACCTGACAGCATTGCTCAACAGATTATCCAGTGGGGGAAACAAAATGGCCTATAACATCGTCATGCCTCAACTCTCCGACTCCATGACCGAAGGAACCCTAGTCGAATGGAAAGTCCAACCTGGACAAACTGTCAAAGCGGGGGATGTCATTGCCGAAGTGGAATCGGATAAAGCGATTCAAGAGATTCAAACTTTTCACGATGGGATTGTCGATCAGTTACAAGTACCCGCTGACACAACCGTTCCCGTCGGCACGGTGATTGCCGTGATTAAAGAGGCGAATGATACCAGCACGGCAACCCCGCCTAGCGAGGCACCTAAAACGGCGCCTAGCAAAGCCGTTGAAGAAGAACCCGCACCTGTTTCTTCTCCAGTTTCAACACCTCAAGAGAGCGAAGAGGCCAAAGCTAAAACTACAAAAGCAGCCACAACGCCCACCAAGCCCACTGAATCCTCACACCACACTGAGAGTGACCTGACTCCTGAAGAGCAGGCGGCATTAGCCGTACTCTTGGGCGCGCCGCTTCCTCCCATCTCCCATCCATCAACGCCCCCATCATGGAACT
>JALUXI010000077.1 GCA_027019045.1 Piscirickettsiaceae bacterium
CAAGCGATGGAGAAAGGGCAGGGGTCTTATAAAATACGGCATACTTTGCAACAACGAAGCAGTCGACAAGATTTAATTGATGCCTATTTGGAGATGGATGAGGCAGATTGGATTGAGTTGGCGAAAGCGGTCTTGCAAAAGAAGTATGGCGACTCCTCACCCCAAAATCGTAACGAACAAGCCAAGCGGATGCGATTTTTGCAAAGCCGAGGTTTTAGCCAAAACCAGATTTGGCAGTGCTTTAAATAATGAGTACTTAGATTTTATTGAATTTTATTTTTATTTTTAAATGGGTAGTCCCTTATGACCAGTGCAGAACTGAGAAAAGCGTTTATAGATTTTTTTGTAAAGAATGGCCATACCGCTGTGCATTCCAGCCCAGTGGTGCCAGCCAATGACCCCACTTTGTTGTTCACCAATGCGGGGATGGTGCAGTTTAAAGATGTCTTTCTAGGCAAAGAGCAGCGGGACTATACCCGAGCCACCAGTGTACAACGCTGTATCCGTGCTGGGGGCAAGCATAATGATTTGGAAAATGTGGGCTATACCGCTCGCCATCACACCTTCTTTGAAATGCTGGGGAACTTCAGTTTTGGTGACTACTTTAAACGAGAAGCGATCCAATTCGCTTGGGATTTCTTGACCAAAGAGTTGGGGTTGCCTGAAGAGAAGCTTTGGGTCACGGTGTTTGAAGAGGATCAAGAAGCGGAAGAGATTTGGCTCAAAGAGATTGGGGTCAGTGCGGAACGGTTCTCTCGCTGTGGTGCAAAAGATAACTTCTGGTCAATGGGCGATACAGGCCCATGTGGCCCTTGCTCGGAAATTTTTTATGACCATGGTCCTGAAGTGGCAGGGGGGCCTCCAGGTTCACCTGATGAAGATGGCGACCGCTACATTGAAATCTGGAATCTGGTGTTTATGCAGTTTGACCGAGATGCGGATGGTACCTTAACCCCTTTGCCAAAGCCTTCTGTGGATACAGGAATGGGCTTGGAGCGATTGGCGGCGGTGATGCAGGGTGTGCATAACAACTATGATATTGACCTGTTTAAAGCGATTGTGAAAAAAGCCTCTGAACTGACAGGTGAGCAGGATTTAACCAATAGCTCTCTGCGAGTGATTGCCGATCATATTCGTTCTTGCTCATTTATGATTGTGGATGGGGTGTTGCCATCCAATGAAGGGCGAGGCTATGTCTTACGCCGTATTATTCGTCGGGCGATTCGTCATGGTTATAAGTTGGGGCAGAGTCAGCCTTTCTTCCATAAGCTGGTGCCAGTTTTGGTTGAGCAGATGGGAGAGGCTTACCCTGAACTGGTTGACGCTCAGGATGAAGTGGTCAGAGCCTTAAAGCTGGAAGAAGATCGCTTCGCCGAAACCTTGGAAAATGGCATGAAGCTATTGGAAGAGGCGATTGCCAAAATGGATGGCAAGGTGATTGATGGCGAAGTTGCCTTTAAGCTCTATGATACCTATGGCTTCCCTCTGGATTTAACCGCAGATGTGGCTCGAGAAAGAGGGCTGACGGTGGATGAAGCAGGCTTTGCCAAAGCGATGGAAGCGCAGCGAGCCAGAGCCAGAGCGGCGAGTAACTTTGCTTCCACCACTTCAGGCGAAGTCGATTTCTCTGGTGAAACGGAATTTGTTGGCTATACTGAAGATGAAACCGATGCCACGGTTTTAGCCCTGTTTAAAGAGGGTGATCAGGTGGAGCAACTGGCTGAAGGTGAAGAAGGGATTGTGATTCTAGATAAAACGCCTTTCTATGCCGAGTCAGGTGGACAGGTGGGCGATACAGGGAGCTTAACTGAAGGGATGAATAGCTTCCATGTCAGCGATACTCAAAAGCAGGACAAGCTGTTTTTGCATCATGGCAAAGTCACAGCGGGGACTTTAAAGCAGGGGCAAACCGTGCACGCCCAAATTGATGTGGAGAAACGCCGCAATTCCGAACGCAACCACTCGGCCACCCATTTACTGCATGCGGCATTGAGGACTTTGTTAGGCGAGCATGTCCAGCAAAAAGGGTCTTTGGTCACGCCAGAACGCTTACGGTTCGATTTCCAGCACTTTGAGCCGATTCCTGCAGAAAAATTGCGAGAAATTGAGCAGTTGGTGAATAAAAATATCATGTTCAATTCACCTGTTGGGATGCAGGAGATGGAGATTGAAGCCGCCAAAGAGATGGGGGCGATGGCTCTGTTTGGTGAGAAGTATGGCGATGTTGTCCGAGTTGTGGATATGGGAGAGTTTTCCGTTGAGCTGTGCGGTGGAACCCATGTCAATGCCACGGGCGATATTGGTCCTTTCAAAATTCTGCACGAAACGGGGATTGCCTCAGGGGTGCGCCGTATTGAAGCAGTGACCGCTGATGCGGCTTGGAGAGCGATTTATCAAACAGAAGATGCTCTGCAAACGGTTGCTGATGCGGTGAAATCTGATCGCCAACAGGTGACGAAAAAAGTTCAGCAGGTGCTGGAGCAGCAGAAGGCATTGGAAAAACAGCTGAAAGGGCTGCAAGCCAAGTTGGCGGCGAGTCAAGGCGATGAATTGGCTAATCAAGCGGTCAAAGTTGGCGAGGTGAATGTCTTAGCCGCCAAGCTGGAAGGGGCTGATATGGGGGTGTTGCGAGACACACTCGATAAGTTGCGCTCAAAGCTGGCGCCAGCGGTGATTGTGCTGGGAACCGCTGGTGAGAATAAAGTGAATCTCGTGGCGGGCGTGAGCAAAGAGATTACTGACTCATTTAAAGCGGGTGAAGTCGTGAACCATGTCGCTCAACAAGTCGGTGGAAAAGGCGGCGGTCGTCCTGATATGGCTCAAGCGGGTGGTAAAGATCCGAGCAAATTGGATGAGGCACTGGCATCGGTTGTCGATTGGGCAAAAAGCAAAATTTAATTGATGGGAGTGCTGAAATGGCATTGATTGTTCAAAAATACGGTGGCACTTCCGTTGGGAATGTGGAGCGTATTCAAAATGTGGCGAATAAGGTCGCCAAAGCGGTTGCGGCGGGTGATCAGGTTGTCGTGACGGTCTCGGCCATGAGTGGGGAGACTAACCGCTTGATTGCCTTGGCTGAAGAGATGCAAGACCAGCCAAATAAAAGAGAGATGGACACGCTGCTTTCCACGGGAGAGCAGGTAACCATTGCCCTACTCAGTATGGCATTGCAGCAAAAAGGGGTGGATGCCATCTCCTATACGGGTTGGCAGGTACCGATTCGTACCAATGCAGTACATTCAAAAGCTCGAATTGAAGAGATTGATGGAGAGAAAATCCATCAGCAACTGAATCAAGGTAAAGTGGTCGTCGTGGCAGGCTTCCAAGGGGTAACCGCCGAGGGTGATATTACCACCTTGGGACGAGGCGGTTCGGATACCACAGCGGTCGCTTTAGCAGCGGCGTTGGATGCAGATGAGTGCCAAA
>JALUXI010000078.1 GCA_027019045.1 Piscirickettsiaceae bacterium
GCGTTCAACGGCTCTGCGACCGACATTTAAGGCGGCTTCGAGTTCTGCTTCCGTCATGGCAGGGGTCTTGAGAAAGTTGGCTGTGCCTGCACCGACTCGGTCAATCACAAGGTGCGTTCTTTCACCGACGCTCTCAAACATCCCCACATCGACCACTTCAAAATGGGCGTTTTCTGCTCGGGCAATGACGGTGATCGCTGCTCCACCTCGGCTAAAGTTTTTGACCATTTCTTGGGTCACCACCGCTGGAAAAGCGGAAACCCCCGCTTCGGTGACACCGTGGTCGGCGGCAAAAATGGTGATATGGGGTCGGTTGATACTAGGTTGAGAAGTTGCCTGACAGCCTGCAAGCCAGATGGCGAGGGTCTCGAGTTTGCCAAGTGAACCAGGTGGCTTGGTGAGCTGGTTTTGTCGAGCTTGTGCGGCTTTTATGGCCGCTGCATCGAGTGGGGGAATAGTTAAGGAGGGGAGGGTGTTGAGGGTTAGAGTTGTCATAAAGTGTCCTTTAGGGGTAAAGGCTGTCCTGCAATCATAAAGGTGACTTGGGGAAGCTGTTCGGCAAGCTTTTGGTGTAGCCAGCCGAGTTCATCGACAAATTGACGGCTGAGTTCGCCTAGGGGAACGACGCCGAGTCCCACTTCATTGCTCACCAAAATTAGTGTTCCTTGGAGTTTGGGAAGGGTTTTCAGTAGTTGTTGACGGGCTTGGGCGAGTTGTTCAGCGTGGAGTAGATTGAGTGTCCAGAGGGTAAGGCAATCGACGAGTAGGCAGTGGTTGGGGGCATCGTATTGTTGTATGGCTTCTGCTAACTGCACTGGCGCTTCAATGGTTTGCCAATGGGCAGGGCGTTGGCTTTGGTGGTGTTCAATGCGTTGTTGCATCTCTATATCGAGTTGAGACTGACCTTTTTCATCTTGGTAGTGTGTCTGTGCCGTGGCAAAGTAAAAAACCGTCTGCCCCTCTGCTTCATAATGGCGGGCTAACTGTTCAGCATAGCGGCTTTTGCCTGATCTGGCACCGCCGAGAATCAGATGCTGCTTAAGATTGGAGTTCATGCTCAACTTGGGCAAAGACTTCATCCACCGTAATCATGCGCATGCAGACAGGGTCGGTGCAAGGGGTTTTGCGGTGGTTGGCGGCACTGACGCAGGGTGAACAGGCAAGTCCCGCATAGATGGGCGTGCTATTGCCAAGCGAGCCGTAGAGAGCAGGGGTTTCAGGGCCAAAAAGAACGAAAGTTTTCAGGGGTGTAATGGCAGAAAAGTGTCCAGGGCCTGAATCATTGGTGACCATGAGTTTAGCAATGCTATACAGAATGGGCATTTCTAGGAGTTTAAGCTGACCTGCAAAGTTAATGCAGCGTTCATGATTGACCTGTTGGCGTAGCGTTTCTGCTTCCTCCCGTTCATTAGGGGCACCTGTGATGAGGATTAAGGCATGGGGATATTGCCACGCAATGCGTTTCATCAGTTCGATAAAGTTTTCTTTTGGCCAGCGGCGTTGGGGCAGGAGATCACTGGCATTGGGGTTGATGAGAATCAGTTCATGGGTGTCAGGTTGGTAATCTGGATAACATTTTGCTACCACATTTCGCACATATTCTTTCTGCTCATCGCTGTATTCAACTTGTCGTAGTGTGATGTCTTCTTCTCGAATAATGATTTTGGAGTAGGGGTGTTCATCTTGTGTCGTTTCCAGTGGATGAATCAGAGCCATAAAGTTTTTGGCAATGTGCATATGCGGGTTGTAGAGGACTTTGTGCGTCAGCATATCACCCCGATAGAGTCCTTCGCCGTGGAAGTTGTGAAAACCGACTCGTTTATTGGCACCGCTAAAGCCCGTGAGTAGGGCGGAGACTCGGGAAAATAACTCTAAATCTATGGCGGTATCAATTTGGTTTTTGCGACACCAAAATAGGAAGCGAATGGCATCATAGGCAAGGGTGAAGAGTGAGTCTTCTCGCAGGGTGAAGATGTTTTGTTGCGGAATGGAGTTGAGCAGGTCTAAGCTGGGTTTATTTTTGCTGAAGATGACAAAGTAGAGTTCGGCATTGAACTTATTTTTGGCGTACTGCATCGCTGGGTCGGCAATAATGGTGCTACCCATTTCGGAGAGCTCTATAAAGAGGATTTTTTTCACGGGCGTTTGTGTCTGTCTGCCGAGCCACCAGACCAATTTTAAAATCAGGGTGCTGATAAAGGTCAGAGGGATACCGACATGGTGGTCGATTTTACGCATTAAATCTACATTCATAGGGAACTCACAGGTATTTGTGTTGGCTTTTGAGGTAAAAGTAAAGCCCAGGCAGGCTGGCTAAAATGAGTATGATACCATACAGCAGGCTCATCGCCAGCACCTGTTCTTTTGGTACGCCAATCAACATAAACAGTCCAACCAAAGCCCCTTCTCGCACGCCCCAGCCTGCAAAGGAGATGGGGAGTAGGGTGAGCAGTAGAGCAGGCGGCACCAAAATCAAAAATACATCAATCGGCTCGTTAATCCCCACGGCATGTCCAATGCCAAAAATCGCAAAAATAGAGAAAAAGTGAATCACAATCGATAGCCCGACTTGTTGGAAGATACGAGCGGGGGTTTTGTAGATAAAACGAAAGCGGTGCGAAAGCTCAAAAAATAGGCGAGTCAGCTTGTATCTTTCCAAGATGGGAAATTTATGCAGTGCCATCAAAACGAATAGCCCCAAAATGGCGGCGAGGGTAATCAGGTTGATGCCATAAAAGACGGCGGGTGGAAGTAGGTCATGTTCAAACAGGTTGGCTAAAAAGTTGAGAATCAACAAGCCGACCAAGCCGACAATGCGATCAATAAAAACACCATAAAAAGCCTCTTTCGCCAATCCACCATGACTCGCCACCTCCATCACTCGATAGGCATCCCCGCCAATGCTAGTAGGCAGTACTTGGTTAAAAAGCGTACCTTTAAAGTAGCTTTTAAGGTAGAAACTAAAGTCATGTTTAAAGGCGAGTAGCTGCATAATCAGCGTCCAGCGATAGGCGGCGACGGTAAGGCTAAGCAGTTGGAAAAACAGCGCCCCCAATAGCATCCATGGGTTGGCAGAAATCATCGTCTGCCAGACGCTGGCAAAATCGACTTTGTAGAGAATGACGCCAACAATGATAAAAGAGAGGGCGACTTTAATCAGATTGCTCATGTAAGTGTCCCTTGATTTGCCCCTTAATTTGTCCTTTGAGCAGTTGTGAAAGATGCGGCAGTTGCGTTACCCAGCCTTGATAGTGTGGTGGACGGAAGCCGTGGCAGTGATAAAAATGGTAGGTCACAATCAGGTGTCCAGCTCGAATAATCGGCAAATCATGCAGCTTTTCACAACGCTGAAATCCTGCGGGACTGGGGATTTTGGCATTTTTTACGGAAATTTGGGATAAAGCTTCATAT
>JALUXI010000079.1 GCA_027019045.1 Piscirickettsiaceae bacterium
CAGGGATTACCATGGCAACAGCTCTACTTTCTCTTGCCCGAGATGAAGCCATTAAAACGCCGTTAGCAATGACAGGGGAGCTCAGTCTAACAGGACAAGTATTGCCCGTGGGGGGGATTCGAGAAAAAGTCATTGCCGCCAAGCGGATTGGTATTAAAGAGCTGATTTTGCCTGATGAAAACCGCAAAGACTTTGAAGAGTTGCCTGACTATTTACAGGAGGGACTGACCGTACATTTTGCCAAACACTTTGATGATGTCGCACGGCTGACCTTCCCAATTCGTGCCAAGTCCCCTGCTCTCAAGCGTTATGATCAAGAGCTCAAAGAAAAAGCACAACTGGATAAAGAGGTGTAAGTCATGAAAAGAGTATTCTTAAGCGTACTAGGATTCATAAGTTATCCCACTCATGCACAAACCCCACTACCTGAACAGCAAGCTTTTCAAGCCTATGCCCAATCACAAAAGCAGGCTTTTCAGCAGTATATTACAGATCAAAAGCAAGCGTTTAAAGCCTATAAGCAAGCCTACAAAACCGCTTTTGAAGAGTACAAAAAGCAGATCCAACAAAACTGGGATACGCCTGAAACCAGTACCCCTAAAAAATGGATTGCTTATGATGATCACTTCAATCAAAAAACTGCCGTGGATTTTAAAACCAATACCGTGACCATTACACGGCTTGTAAAAAACCCAAAAGCACTGAAACAAGCTGAAGCCAAAGTCATGGCTCAGTTTGCCCAGTTGCAAAAGCTAACCTACCAAAAAGCGTATCAATCACAAACCGCCGTCGTCAAAGCGGATCAAACGATTCGTCAAACAGTGGTACCGAGTTTACTTAAAACCACCCCTCCTCCTAAAAAGACGGTGGCTCTGATTTCACACCCTGACCCCAGACGCATTCAACTTAAGGTCGTCAAGATCAAACGACAACCCGCTGTACAGCTTACCTATTCCCTCAAAACAGAGGATATCCAACAAAGAGTGAAGCAGTTTATCCAACCCAGCATCGCATCAGCGCAAAAAGAGCAACTGCCTCCCAGCTTAATTCTAGCGATCATGGAAAATGAAAGTCGCTTCAACCCTATGGCGACCTCACCCATCCCCGCTTTTGGTCTGATGCAAGTGGTGCCCACCTCGGCAGGTAAAGATGCGACCCAATATCTCTTTGGGCAACCTAAATTATTAAGCGCCAGCTATCTTTACACGCCTCATCACAATATCAAAATTGGGAGCGGTTATCTGCATATTCTCTATCACCGCTATTTACGCAAAATCAAAAACCCAACCAGTCGCTTATATTGCACGATTGCCGCTTACAATACGGGGGCGGGAAATGTCGCTAAAGCCTACACAGGAAACTATAACATCAGCAAAGCGGCAGAATTGATCAACCAACAAACCCCTGATCAGGTCTATCGCCACCTCATTCGCCACTTGCCTTATGGAGAAACCAAACGCTACTTAAAAAGAGTAACGGGTTCGATTCGAAAATACCAAACGCTATTTCATGAAAAATTGATCTAAGTTGTTATGACTTAAAAGCGTAAGACATTAAAGAGGTACGAATTTCACTAATGACATCTGGATCAATCATCAACTCTTCTCGAGAGCGCTTCTCAAAGTCACGCATCTCGCTACTGACATAGGCTCCCAGCGATATTTCTGCCACAATCGCATTGGCTAACTTAATCATCGCCACCAGTGCACGCACACGATCATTCTGAATCGTAGAACAGTCATGCGTATGATGCAGCATAATCGCATTCATAAAATCGACAGGTAAATGCCATTTTTTCGCCACCAATACCCCAATAGTGGCATGATCGGAGCCATATTTCTTCTCTTCCGTTTTGATCACAGATTCGGGCATAGATAAGGAATTGGCATAAATTTTTCCATACCCTTCTGGATCTTTAGAAACCAGTACCAGCGCACCGACATTGTGAAAAAGTCCCAACATATAAGCTTCATCACGAGTGACATCATCTACCCAATCTGAAATATCAGCCATACAAAAAGCAACATCCACACTGAAGTCCATGACATCCTTATAAAGCTCATTTTCACCAAATAAGTTTTTCAATGCCGCTGCAACCACTAAGTTATAGATATTTTCTAAACCTAAAAGTGTAACTGCTTCACTAATTGATCTCACTGGCTCAGGCAACTTCATATTCATCACTGGCGAATTGATTGCTTTTAAAACATCGCCCGCCATGACCGTATTCTTTTCAATAATGGATGCGACCGTATTAACATTCGCAAAACGACTTTTTAACTCCTCTTGCAAAAGAAGTACTTCTGAAGGTAACTCAGGCAACTTTACTCCTCGAATAGCCTCCATTGCATTACGCAGTTTATTCTGAACCACTGTCTAATTCCTATTGCTGCTGTTTAAGTAATTGAATGAGTTTTTGCGCGGGAATATAACCAGGAATCACTTTCCCACTATCTAAAATAATAGTAGGCGTTCCATTCACCTGAAAAGCTTGCGCCAATTCAAACTGATTGGCCACTGTATTGTCACAAGTTTCGGGTTGAATCTTACCTTTCATTGCATTATTCATTGCTTCCGCTCGATCTTTAGCACACCAGACAGAAACTGCCTTATCATAAGAACGAGATCCAATACCTGCTCTTGGATAAGAGAGATAACGCACAGTAATACCCGCTGCATTCAGCTTTGGCACTTCTTTATGTAATCTATGACAATAGGGACAATCAATATCAGTAAAAACCGTTATAAAATGCTTTGCCTCACCTTTAGCAGGATAAATAATCATGCTACTTTCAGGCACTTTAGCAAGTGCTGCCTTAACCGCTTTGGCTTTCGCCTGTTCAGTTAAATTGATTCCATTTTTTAAGTCTAAAATTTTACCCATCACCAAATATTGACCATCCCCACTCATATAAACCACCATTGGCCCCAAAGTGACTTGATAGAGATCTTTCAATGGCGTAGGGGAAATTTCAGCTTGCTGTGGATTTTGAATTACTTTTGAAAGCTGAGTCAAAATGGCTTGTTTCACTTCCGAAGAGACCTGATTATCAACCTGAGCCGAAGCCAAAGAAGAAAATAAACTATAAAAACTCAGAAAAAAAATGACAGAGAGACGACGAACGGTTAAGAAATTAAGCATGAAAAAGTCCGGTTATAAAATAAAGAAAGTAAAAATAAATCAAGCACAAATTATAGCATCGCTACCCTCTTGGGTGATGCTGTTGATGTACTTTTTGCAACCTTTCTTGCGCCACATGCGTATAAATTTGGGTCGTTGACAGATCACTGTGTCCCAGTAAAAGCTGAACTGTTCGTAAATCAGCACCATGATTCAAAAGGTGGGTTGCAAAAGCATGTCGAAGGACATGAGGCGACAAGCCTTCTGGCAACCCAGCCTGCTCTGCAAGCACACGAATTCGATGCCAAAGCGTTTGCCGTGTCATAGAGCGACCTAAACGAGAGACAAATAGCGTGCTGACAGGTCGATGCTTAACCAAAGCTGGGCGTGCCTCAGACAAATAACGCTGACACCAGAGCACCGCCACCTCTCCCAAAGGCACAATGCGTTCCTTATTCCCTTTTCCAATCACTTGAACCATCCCTGAAGAGAGACTCAACTGCTCAAACTGTAAGCCCACCAGCTCCGATACCCGCAATCCCGTCGCATACATCACTTCTAAAATCGCACGATCTCTTAACCCTAAGGGAGTATGAATATCTGGCGTATTTAGCAAGGCTTCCACCTGTGCTTCAGTAAGCACTTTAGGCAATCCCTGTGTCAGACGAATCGACTGCAATCTTAAAGTGGGATTCTCCTCAATCAATTCCTGTTGATAAGCCCACAAAAATAGTCGTTTCAAGCTCGAAATCAACCGCATTAAACTGCGATCACCCAGCCCTCCCTGACTTAATTGCAACAAAGCCTCCTGCATCAATGACTCTGAAACAGCACTCAAAGGCACCACATCCACACTGCTCTGCTGTATAGCCAGCTGCTTCCAAAAACGCACCAAATCCCTTTGATAAGCCGCCACCGTATTCTCACTCAATCCCTCCTGAAAGCGCATCACCTGTAAAAACTGTTGGCACGCCTCAGGCAACGGAAAGCGATTCGCTGGTATAGTTAAGAAAACCTCTAAAGATTTCTGCTCATCTTTGGCCGACATAATATTCACAGCTTCACTCAAAATCTTCAGCCAATAATTTTTTAAAAAGTAAATCCTCTAAATTTTGTCTAGAATCTAAAATTGCCATAATATAGACGATATCTCCCTCTATCTTATAAACCACCCTCCAAGGCGAAATAATCAACTCTCGATAAATCGTAATCCCTTCTTTTGCTAACTCTGGTACGACCCTGCCCCTTAAAGGCAAAAAATGACTAGATTGAGCTTTCTCTCTAATTTTTTCAAAGACCCTCTTTGCTGCAATGGTGTTATCTTTTCTAATGTATTCAACAATACTTAAGGAAGTGCTGACTAAATCCCTTGGCTTCTGGGCAAGCCAAATGTTCAGCATCAAGGCATATTTTCGCAGGCGTATGTCGATACGGTAAGAAAAGATAACGCAGAGGCTGGACATTTGACTTAGCCCCCTTCGGGCGTGGCTTTAAGGGGGCAGCTTCGTTGTTGGACTTTTTGACAAGGGCGAGCCATTGCCTGCAAAGCCCGTCTAGAATCTGCCCCCTTAAAGCCACGCAGAAGCTCAAGAGATTTAGTCATCACTTCCTTAAAAGATCATTTTTTGCACTTAAAGTCCACTTAATCTTATAAGCATTCATCATTTATCTAAAAGTGCTTCCACGGCATCAAATACCTCATCTTCAGAGTAGACTTTGCCCGCTTTAATATCTTTCTCTGCCAATGTTAGCAATCTCATCATCGCAAGCGCATTTTTCATCTCTTCATAACTTTGAGGATCTTGAATCACCGCTTTGGCCTCACCATTTTGTGTAATAATCATCGGCCGATGCGTTTCATTTATATATTTCAAAACATCTGCAGCTCGACTCTTCAAATAAGTAACTGGTTTGATATCATTAGCTAATTGCATACCCCCTCCTTCGGTCTTTATATTGTACTTAATTCAGACCGACCTTGAACCCCATTCATAAAAAAACCCCCGAATACACTGTATTCGAGGGTTTTATTGTATCGAAGAAAAAGATAAACTTATTTGATCTTTTCTTTAATACGCGCTGCACGGCCAGATAGACCACGAAGATAGTAAAGCTTCGCACGACGCACATCACCACGACGCTTCACTTCGATGCTATCGACCAATGGGCTGTAAGTTTGGAAAGTACGCTCAACGCCTACACCGTGAGAAATCTTACGCACCACGAAGTTTGAGTTCAAACCACGGTTTTTCTTAGCGATGACAACGCCTTCAAATGCCTGTAAACGCTCGTTTTTACCTTCTTTTACTTTTACCTGAACCACAACGGTATCACCAGGGTTAAACTCTGGTAAATCTTTGTTCATCTGTTCAGCTTCAATCTGCTTGATGATATCGCTCATCTTTAAGCACTCCATTCTAAAGTGTAGCCTTTTGCTACCATTATTTTATCCAACGATTCACGCTCGTCTGCGCCAGAGGTTGGACCCAAGTTGTCAGTCTTTCGACTTTTTTGACCTCTCCAACCATTGTTGGTAAAGATCAGAACGCCGTTGTTGCGTTCTTAAAACTTTTTGTTCGGTTCGCCAAGCATCAATTTTGGCATGGTTTCCTTCTAGCAGCACCTTGGGGACAGGCAACCCATCGACTACCTCTGGGCGAGTATAGTGTGGACAATCCAACAGCCCATCACTAAACGAATCCTGCTCAGCCGACTGCTGATGCCCTAATGCACCTGGCAGCAGACGAATCACCGCATCCATTAACATCATGGCGGGCAACTCTCCTCCGCTGACAACAAAGTCGCCAATGGCGATCTCCTCATCGACATAGCGCTCAATAAAACGCTCGTCTACCCCTTCATAACGCCCACAAACTAAAGTGAGTTGCGGAAGCTTGGCCAATTCTTCAACCCGTTTCTGAGTTAAAGGTTGACCTTGAGGAGAAAGGTAAATCACATGAGGCTTCACCTCTGGAGACGCTTTCTGCACCCTATCTGTAATGAACTCAATGCTTTGCTTCATCGGTTCATACATCATCACCATGCCAGGGCCACCGCCATAAGGACGATCATCCACTGTTTGGTGTCGATCTTGCGTAAATTGCCGTGGATTACACGCATGAAACTGCGTCAACCCTCGTTTAAATGCACGACCCGTCACACCCTGGTCGGTAATCGCTGAAAACGACTCTGGAAAGAGCGTGACCACATCAAACCGTAAAGGTTGCTGTGCTTCACTCACTATTCAGACACCTCATCCTCAAGCGACCAGTCCACAACAATGCGTTTATTGTCTAAATCCACCGACTGAATATAGTGTTCATCCACAAAAGGAATCAACACCTGTTCACCCGCTTCATTTTCAATGCGTAACACATCGTGCGCGCCTGTCTCCAGCAGATTCACCACCTGACCAATAGGCTGCTGCGCTAAATTTTCAACTTGACAACCAATCAAGTCCACCCAGTAGTAAGTATCCTGCAAAGGTTGCATTTGAGATTTTTCAATCCAAATTTTGCACCCCATCAACTGGCGTGCAACATCTCGATCATCAATCTCTTCAAACTTGACAATGACGCTCTTGCCTTGCAATAACTTACCATCTTCAATTTGGACTTGACGCCATGTCCCTTTGCACTCTAACCACCAAGGGGCATAGCTTAAAATATTTTCTCTAGGATCCGTATGGGAGAAAACCTTCACCCATCCCTGAACCCCATAGATGCCATTGATTTCACCCAGCAAAATTTTATCGCTAGCAACCTGATTTTCTGACATCTATAAAGTTTCCTATTGTGGTTTAAGCTTCCGCTTTTTTAGCTTGCTTAACCAATGTTTTCACACGAGGGCTCACTTGTGCACCCTTCGCAGTCCACTCTTCTACCTTCGCCAAATCAAGACGCAGGCGTTCTTCATTTCCACGAGCTGTTGGATTGAAGAATCCTAGTTGCTCGATGAATTTACTGGTAGCCGCACGGCGGCTGTCAGAAACGACGATTTTATAAAAAGGGTTCTTTTTGGCACCACCACGGGCTAAACGAATAACGACCATTGTTTTCTCCTATTGTCTGATCGGCGAAGGCAGGAAATCCTGACCCACTAATTCTTCTACGGAAATCAACGGGTTAAACAACAACCTATTTTGATTTCGCACCTAATTTCTCATGCACCAAAAGCAAGAAAGCGGGGATTATACTCAATCTCCGCTCTTTTTTCTAGCTTAATATGTTGAATATGGATGATTTACTTCATTCCAGGTGGCAACATACCACCTAACCCTCCCAAACCACCAGCGCCCCCCATGCCACCAGGTAGTTTGCCAGCTAAACCTCGCATCATATTTTTCATGCCGCCTTTTTTCATCTTCTTCATCATCTTTTGCATCTGGGTAAACTGCTTCATCAACTTATTGATATCTTGCACTTTTGTCCCCGATCCCATGGCAATGCGTTTTTTACGAGAGCCTTTAATAATGGCAGGATGACGACGCTCTTGAGGGGTCATTGATTGAATAATCGCTTGCAGTTTTTTAAACTCTTTTTCAGCTGCCTCTCCACTGATCTGCTCTTTAATTTGACCCATGCCTGGCAGTTTACCCATTAAACCACCAACACCACCCATATTCTGAATCTGCTGCAACTGTTCTAAAAAATCCTCCAAGTCAAACTGACCTGTTTTTTGTACTTTTTGAGCAAACTTCTTGGCTTTTTTCTGGTCAATTTTGGCTTCAGCTTCTTCAATCAAGCTGAGTACATCGCCCATTCCCAAAATACGGCCTGCCATACGATCAGGGTGGAAAGGCTCCAAAGCGTCAACCTTTTCCCCAGCCCCGATAAACTTAATCGGCTTACCTGTGATTTCACGAATCGAGAGTGCTGCCCCACCTCGCGCATCCCCATCGGTCTTCGTCAGAACGACCCCTGTTAAGGGTAAAGCTTCATGAAAAGCTTTAGCGGTATTAGCGGCATCCTGTCCTGTCATCGCATCGACCACAAACAGCGTCTCAATTGGCTTTACCGCCTCGTTGAGGGCTTTGATCTCCTGCATCATCTCTTCATCAATATGCAGACGACCCGCCGTATCGACAATCAGCACATCATCAAAGCGTTTACGCGCCTCCTGTTTAGCACGATTGACAATATCGACAGGATTCTCATCTGCAGAAGAAGGGAAGAAATCCACACCCACCTGTTCAGCCAAAGTCTCCAACTGCTGAATCGCCGCTGGACGATAGACATCCGCAGACACCACCATCACTTTTTTCTTTTCTCGTTCTTTAAGGTATTTCGCCAGTTTCGCTGCAGTCGTGGTTTTACCCGCCCCTTGCAGACCTGCCATCATAATCACAGCAGGCGGCTCGACATTAAAGTTGAGCCCTTCGTTCTCGCTCCCCATGGTTTGAGCAAGCTCTTCTCGCACAATCTTAATAAATGCTTGCCCTGGATTAAGGCTGGTACTGACTTCCTGACCAATCGCCCTTTGTTGCACCCTTTCAATAAAAGATTTCACCACCGGCAAGGCCACATCCGCCTCGAGTAAGGCACGACGGACATCACGAAGTGCTTCTTTGATATTGCTTTCTGTTAAACGGCCTTGACCTGTTATACTTTTAAATGTCTTATTTAGTCGTTCTGATAAATTGTCGAACATATAAAATCCCTTTCCTGTAATCGACTTCTATAATAGAATAATCGTATTATAAACTGGTCGAGAGATGACATGCCCCTAATTTTCACTACCCTAGCCAGCCTACTCTATCTATACGGCTTTGGTCGTCTCTGGCGCACCATCACCCATCCAGAAAAACCCTTATCTAGCCAAGTGCTCACTTGGATTATTACCTTTGCTGTCCTTGCTCACGGGATGGCACTCAGCCAACAGATTATTATTGGCGATCAACTCAATCTCCATTTAGGTGCGATTCTCTCGCTCATTGGCTGGTTAGCCGTAGCGGTGATGCTACTCATCAATTTAAAACAACCCATCATGATCTTAGGACTGTTTGTTTTTCCACTCTCGGCCATTTTTGCACTCAGTTCCTTATTGATAAATTATGAACATCTGATTCCAGTACGACTTGGTAGCCATGTGCTACTCTCTATTGCGGCTTATAGCCTACTCACCCTTGCCACCGCACAAGCTATCCTTTACTCCATTCAGGAAAAACGCTTTAAGCAGAAAAAAGTAGGGGCTATTTTAAATATCCTCCCCCCTTTGCAGGTCATGGAAAAAGTACTGATCAAACTTGTGATCGCAGGTTATGCGCTTCTGACACTGGCGCTATTGAGCGGAGCCCTCTTTGTGAATAATCTCTTTGCACAGCATCTCGTTCATAAAACCTTCTTTGCCATCATTGCCTGGCTGATTTACACCCTTTTCCTATGGGGGCACTTTCAACGAGGTTGGCGAGGGCAAAAAGCGGCTAAATATATCATTTGGGCTTATGTACTCCTCAGCCTAAGCTATATTGGTACCAATTTCATTCTCATGTTCATTTACGGTTAAGGACTTCCCTTTGGATAACGCTTCACTAACCACCCTATTTTTAATTCTCCTTTTTCTTCTCTTTCTATCAGCGCTCTTTTCCAGTTCAGAAACGGGCATGATGGCGCTCAACAAATACCGTCTTCGCCATCGTGTCAAAGAAGGCGATAAAGCCGCCAAACGGGTTGAAAAACTCCTAGAAAAACCAGATCGATTATTAGGCGTTATCCTCTTAGGCAACAACTTTGTCAATATCTTCGCTTCATCCATCGCCACGATCATTGCGATGCATATTTGGGGGGAAGCGGGCATTGCCTTAGCTGCGGGGATTCTCACATTGGTTGTCCTCATTTTTTCAGAAGTTGCCCCCAAAACCTTAGCGGCACTCTACCCCGAAAAAATCGCCTATCCTGCCGCCTTCTTTCTCACGCCACTCCTTAAACTTTTCAGCCCTATTGTTTGGGGCGTCAACTTTGTTGCCAACGGTTTTTTACGATTATTTGGCGTCAAAGTAGGACAACACCAAGCGGATGAAGCCTTGAGCCATGAAGAGCTACAAACCCTGATTGATGAAGCCACAGGACAGCTTCCAAAGCAGTATCGAGAAATGCTTAAAAGCATTCTGAACCTCGAAACCGTGACCGTAGAAGATGTGATGATTCCCAAGCAAGATATTTTCGCTATCGATGTCGATCAATCGATGAAAGAGATCATGAAAACCCTTTCTCGTTCTCACTACACCCGCATCCCGCTCTATCGAGGTTCCCTTGACGATGAGCTGATTGGCATCTTAAATATGCGCAAAATCGTCCCCCTCCTACTCAAAGGGGAAAATGAAATTCGCCTGAAAGACATCATTAAACTGGCTCGCCCTCCCTATTTCATTCCTGAAGTCACCACCTTAAGCATGCAGCTAGGTAACTTTAAAAAATATCGTCGCCGTATGGCATTGATTGTAGATGAATACGGTGACTTACAAGGCCTAGTCACCATGGAAGACCTGCTAGAAGAAATAGTCGGCAAGCTCTCCACCGAAGTACAAAGCAATCCTGAAGAAAATGTTACCTTAAATGAAGATGGCAGCATGCTGATTGATGCGGGTGAATTTATCCGTGATCTCAATAAAAACTACCAACTCAATTTACCAACAAATGGCCCTAAAACCTTGAACGGGTTGATACAAGAAGAACTGGAAACCCTGCCTAATGAAGGCACCTGTATTAAAGTTGGCAACGATGTATTAGAAGTGGTTAAATCCAACCCTAATGCCATAGAAACCGTTAAACTCATTCCCCTCCCCCAAAATAAGGATGCCTCAAATGACTGATCGCCATCTCTTTGAAAACGAAACCGAATGGCAAACGCTCAAACAAGGCTTAGTTCAACTCGCCAAACAAGAAGTGCTCTCTCGCTTTGAACATGTCACCAGCCAAAGAAAAGCCGATGGCTCAGTGGTGACCGAAGCGGATCTGCAGATGCAACAGAAAACCCAAACCTTTCTACAACAACACTGGCCACAGTTTGATTTTTTAGGTGAAGAATCAACCGAAGCGGAACAGAATTGCTCACTCCACCATGAACAAGGCTGCTGGATTCTCGACCCTGTGGACGGCACCAATAACTTTGCCAATGGCATCCCTTTCTACTCCGTCTCTTTAGCCCTCGTCGTCAAAGGTGAAATTGTACTAGGCCTCATCTATGATCCCAGCCGTAATGAACTCTTTGCCGCAAGAAAAGGGATGGGAGCCACTTTAAATGATTATGCCTTGACCGTTCCCAACCATCAAGTTGAACTCAAACACAGTATTGCCATTATCGACTTCAAACGCCTTAAAGCATCCCTTGCCAGCCAACTGGTTTCACATCCTCCTTACGCCTCCCAACGAAGCTATGGCTCGGTTGCCCTCGATTGGTGCTGGATTGCCGCAGGCAGAGGACAACTCTACTGCCACGGCTCGCAACACCTCTGGGACTATGCAGCAGGCTGGCTCATCCTACAAGAAGCAGGCGGATACAGTAGCACGCTAGAAGGTGAACCTGTTTATATTCAACAAGTGGTCAAACGCAGTGCCATCGCCGCTACCACAGCAAAACTCTTTCAAAAATGGCAAACCTACCTACAAAACCATTCCACTTAAGGTTGTCTTAAGCTTTAAACAATAAACTCGTACTAACAACTAATATTAAAGGTGAAATTTATGACTCACAATACCCCCAAACAATATGGAGCCGTTGCCCGCGCTTTACACTGGTGGAGTGCCGCCCTGTTTTTTATTCTTTTCTTTCTGGGACTCTATATGAGTGATCTAGATGATAAAGACCCCTCTCGAAGCACCCTTGTTCAACTCCATATCTCACTTGGTATTTTAATTTTAGGCTTCACCTTAGTGCGTATTTACTGGAAAATCAAAGAAATCCAACCTTCTCCACCGACAACAATGACCCCATTACAAATCAAACTCGCCAAATCCATGTATGGCATTCTCTATCTACTCCTGCTTACCATCCCCATAGCTGGTTATGTCATTGTCACCGCAGATGGACACACTCCCAGCTTTTTTGGACTCTTTGACCTCCCCAATTTCATCAGCAAAAATGAAGCGCTAGGAGACCTTGCAGAAGACAGTCATGAATTCCTCGCGTATACTGCCATCACACTGGTCGGCGGTCATATCCTCATGGCACTGAAACACCACTTCATTGATAAAGACGAAGCCCTACTGCAAATGCTGGGAAAAGTTGAAGAGAAGTAAGGAAACAAATGAAAAATGCCAGAATTCCCAGTCCTGAAACACCAAATAAGCTATCAGGACTGGGAATTCTGGCATTTTTGAATTAGAAGAGAGCTTTGCACGAGATGGTTACACGGATAAAAAAGGCTAAAATTCCCCGTCTCTTCGTTGGAAAACTTGGCAATAGCTAGCGCCTCGATTCGAGAAATTTTATCTCTTTTTTCTCTCGTGTCCCACTCGTGCAAAGCTCTCTAGAACTAAAACTTCTGGAGAGAGTTTAAACCTCAGAAAACAGCATATGATAAGGGCGTTCTATCTGCTGCATCAACTGCGGTACGCTGAAAGTGCGCACCAGCTCAATAAATCGTTGTCCCGTAAAGTAAACCTGAACCGTCGGTAAACTCAATACCCCTTTTTGTGAACAGATATCCGTCGTCTCATGACAGTCCACATACACCATCGCCATCTTCGGAAACTGCTCAGCAACCGCCTCTTCCAGCTTAGGCTTAATCGCATGACACACATGACACTCACGCCCGCCAAACAGCACTAAAACGGCTTCCTGCTTCCGCACCACATTATCCAATTGATTTAAATCACTGATTAACTTCATCTTAAGGAATTGACACACTAATTGTTTGAGCTGGTGCATTTCCTCCAGTACTCACCGTTACCGTTGCCGTGTCCCCTGAAGCTCCACCAGACACACCAATATGTAAAGTACACACCCCATTTACATTTGCTCTATTGGTGCCAGTTTCAGAACAATTTCCAGCAGAGACAACTAAATTTCCCGTATTCGTCTCATAAGTCACTGAGGGTGAAACATTAACAAAAGGAAGAGGAATCAATGATGCATCAATCACTCTAAATGAAATATTAGATGACGCTGCGATAGTGGTTACCCCAGAATCATTAAGCAATTGCCAATCTGCTAAAGCACTAAAACATACTCGGTTATCCACTGTAGTCGCCCCTGTTTCTGAACTTTCAGCCACCACCCAAACCTGTGCAGAACCCGCAGGTGCAGCCGTTGCTCGTGTATCAATTGTGGGATCACTATAACAGCCCGTTAGAATATGTGTTTGATCCGCTGGATATTGTAAAAATATTCTAGCCCGTCCATCTTTTGTAATGGCTTGACCAAACACAGTGGTAGGAGAAGCTTGTGTTTCATCATACCCATAAATTTGCGCACCCAACTCAGATGCTCCGACAACATAAGTCAAATTTGAAGTTGTATTTTTATAAGCCTTATTCGTCGTAAGCGTATTGACTGTAAACGATGAGACAAAACGACTTTTATCTTCTGATTGTGCATTTAATAGTAATACTCTATCATTCGTCTGCAACTTTCGCGTCGTATTATTTCGTGTAATCGTTGCTGAACCAAAATCACTATTTGTATTATCTGTCACCACCGCACTTCCTTGAGCAATAGCAGCATTACCATTTGCATTAGTCGTAATATTTACAGCAAACCCTGTTGCAGAATTGTTACTAACAATGACACTATCCAAAACCCCCAAATTAATCACCGTTCCATCAGGCACGGCATTCCCATACCGATCCGTCACAAATACTGTTCCATTTCGACGGTATACCCCAGTTCCCATATCCGTCACGGCATTTGTTACAGGGTACGATAAGGTGATAGACTTTGGAGGTCCAGAAGAGATAGAAATTTGAGGAATCACACTCACCACAGCTGGGGAATAAGATGTGCCTGTCGCACTCAGTGCTTCTGCTTCCAACTCAACCACCCCTGGCAATGTCCCTGCTTGAAAATTAACAGTTGCCACACCATTTGTTGTACGGATTGCAATTTCACCTGTTGCATCAGAATTCACCACAGCACCAGAAGCATCTGTACCTGAAATTCGCTCTCCACCATTTGGACGCGATTTAAACCGAACTTTTAAATTATTTATCCCTGAATTAGCATCTTTCACTAAATCTCCTGCAGCAGTCTTTACAGTCAACACCACAGAAGTACTATCATTCTTACCCACACCTTTCACATAAACATGAGGGTTAGCAACCGAAAACTCAATATTAGAAGGATCAGGACTGGCCTGAGAGCCAATAGTCAATGAGGTCTGTAACCCTGGATATTCAATAGTAGAAACTGTTACAGCACCAGGTGTACTTGGTGTCTGATAGGTGAAAGATGCTCTTCCCAAAGTTGTTGTGGATGGATTCGTCGAAGTAATCGTTCCATCGGACACTTGCAAGGAAACAGGTGTCCCATCCGCTACAATATTTTGGTTTGCATCCAATAGTAAAACCGTCACCGTGCTAGTAGAAGACCCATCTGCAGGCAATGCTGACGGAGTCGCAGTGATAGAAGAATGATTCACATCTGGAGAACCAGGTAAAAAGCTGACGGTTGAAAGAGCATTGACTCCGTCTGATTCAGCGGTGATCGTCGCTTTTGCCGTCTGTGTCGTACTTTGCAAATAGATCCTCGCCTGACCATTTGCATCACTGGTAACAGACAAGCTCGTTTGCCCTACTGGAAAATTTTGTCCATCAGAAGATAAAATCCCTGCTGTAGTGGAAACGGTAACCGTCACACCACCCAAAGGAGTTGTATTATTTCCGCTAGCACCCGCTTCATAAGTGACTAAATCAATGGCGACCTTACTGGAGCCATCCGCTGTTATTTGTGTGGCCGTTGGCGTTAAGCTGATCGCACCAATTTTTTTCCCTACAGTAGAGGTGCTATCAGCTGTAATCGCTACACTTTGGCTCGCCAAATATCCACCAGCAAAAGCAGTCACGGTCGCCTTCCCATCTGCACTACCGGGATAAAGTTGAATTTTTGCCTGCCCAGACCCATCAGTTTTAACCTCTTTTCTGGTTACCGTACTTGAAGCAGAAAAACTCCCTAAATTGGTTTCAAAAGTGACCGTCGCTCCAGAAAGCGGCCGAGCTTCAGACTGCTTCAACGAAGCTGTTAAAACAGCATACTGAGAAGTGCCAATTTGAATACTATTTGATGAGGATGATAGGCTGATTTGTGTTGTTAACCCACTGGTATCTTCACCTGCTCCACCGCAGGCAGCCAATGCCATCGTTAAGAACAATAAAAAGCTACGATACCATAATTGTAATTTCATCACGCCTACCTTTCCTTAAATTTATCTAAACTACCAACGATATTGCCCGCCAATATAGGCAAATGCTGTTAAAAATGCATTTTCCTGAAATTTCTTTAATCCAGTTTCTTCAAAACGCACTGGCAAAGGATATTTCTTTAAATTATTTTTTATCTCTGTTGATGTCAATAATTGTACATCAATATTGTCATTAAGCAATTGTAATGCCGATTCCAACTTAAAACTGTTCGCTCCACCTGCAAATTTACCTTTTTTCATTCTTTGTTTAATGACAAAGGTATCAATTTGATAATCTTCCGCCAATTTGGCAAAAGTCTTTTGAAAATATCTCAGCTCACTACGGTCGTCGGGATCTTTACACTGAATTCGTCGTACTCGGCACTCGGGAAGATGAAAAATTTCATCTTCAAACAAGACTAGGCTAATAATGGCATCATTCCCTATCAATTCTACACCACATACTTTCATGATTTGATATCCACAATCGTCGCTTCAAATTGAATGGTTTGCCCTGAAAGTGGATGATTAAAGTCCACTGTGACTTCATCGCCTTCAATATCCACAATCCAACCTGGAATTTCACTGCCATCTGGCCCTTCAAAGCCGATAACCATCTTTTCTTTCACCTCCATTTCTGGTGGAAATTCGTTACGACTCAAAGTATGAATATTCGCAGGGTCTGGCTCTCCAAAAGCCCCTTCTGGAGGAATGACAAAAGTACCTGTGGTGCCGATTTCTAGTCCAATCAACAACTCTTCAAGCTTATTGAGCATCTGCCCTTCTCCAAGCGTAAAGGTAAAAGTCTCATTACCTTCGGTTTCATCCACTAAAGTGCCATCCATTAAGGTCAACTTATATCGAATCTCAACCGTGCTATCTTCTTGAACCAACTTAGGCAAAGCTGCCTCAATCATCTCGTCAGTCACCCCTTCCATTAGCTCATCCACCAGTTGTTCTGTCTCCTGTTCGATTGCTTGTTCTTGCTCTGCACTCAATTTATCACTCATTTTGTTTCCTTTTTGGTTTGTTTCTTTGGCGTGGCCTTTTTAGTTGGCTTTTCAACATAAATTTTGACTTGGTCACGCCCTGATTTTTTAGCAACATAGAGTGCCTCATCGGCACACTTCATCACCTCTTCTGGCGTTTTGGCATCTTGCCGATCAGCCACACCGATACTGATGGTAATTTTTTGCTGGACTGTTTTTCCATCCTGCTGAAAGCGTAAAAGGGTGCTCGCCATCAGTTCACAGAGTTGCTGCAAATAAGGTAAGGCCTCTTCTGCCGTCTTTCTGGGAAAAAGAACGGTAAACTCCTCACCTCCATAACGATAGACACGCCCACCGCCTTTAATGTGTGATAAAACCTCGGCCACTTGTCGCAGTGCCAAATCCCCAATATCGTGCCCGAAAGTATCATTAAATTTCTTGAAGTGGTCAATATCGACCATCGCAATTGCATATTTTCGCCCTAACCCATCGAATGACTCCAATAAAGCCCGTCGACCGTTTAACCCCGTCAGTTCATCATTATAAGCAATAAAGTGCGCATCAAAAATCATTGACAATAACAGCAAACCCGCCGAAACAGTCAACATCCAATCAAACACCAATGTTTGAGAATAGGCATTTAAACCATAAAGAATCAAGAGGTAAACCACGACTAAGGTGGAGTCAATAACCTTTGGCGTTTTCAATAAACCCAATCGTACAATTAAAATGGCTAGAACGCCTAGCGCAACCAAGGCACTAACCCTAGGGAGCTGTAACCAGAAGTCTCGATCAGATGAAACGGGCAAGCTTACCCATCGTGCCCACTCAAAGCTAAGTAACTGCACCGCCCACTGCAAGCCGTATGCAGGCAAAACCAACAAAAACAGACTTAATAACAGATAAGGGGCATTTTTCACCCCTCTTTCAGGCATCAATGCCCACAACAACCAAATGAGCGGTAGCCAAAGCGTAAAAAGAGGAAAGAACAGGGGCGACGCATGACCAAATTGATGACCTGGGAAGATAAAATCCATCCCAACCCCTGCCATCAATAGGGTTGCGAAGAACATTAAAGGCTGAATGCGATTTAAATAGAAGCTAATGAAAATCCCCAGTCCCGATAGAACAACGGGGGCATAGTGAACCAGTCTCTGCCAATCGACTGGCCATTCCATTAGATGCTGACTTTCCCACAGCCCTAAAATGGCCAGCGGGAAAAGCCAAAAAAAATGTTTAAACTGCAAATCACAACCTTCTTATGGATACTAGACCCATCAAACAGTATTCACTGAGAGCTTTACACGAGTGGAACACCCTTTTTTATCCGTGTAGCCATCTCGTGCAAAGCCCTCCACTAATAGTTTCCAAAAATGGAGAAAGGACGCTTTTCTCGAGGCACGCAGTGAATCTTCCACTGTAATTGCAAATCACACCCTTTAGCTACGCACGCCAAGTCACTTTTGGGTAGTTCAGACTGTGCACCAAAGGCTTGGCCTTCAATATTATAGCCCTCAGGACAGACATCTTCTGCCTTATGACGCATCCGACGATAATCAAAATTGGTCGGT
>JALUXI010000080.1 GCA_027019045.1 Piscirickettsiaceae bacterium
TCAGGTGAAACAGAAGATACCACTATTGCCGATATCGCAGTAGCGACTGGGGCTGGACAAATTAAGACAGGTTCTATGTCTCGTACAGACCGTATTGCGAAATACAACCAATTGTTGCGTATTGCAGAGAAACTAGGTGAGGCTGCGGTTTATCCTGGGATGGATGCTTTCTACAACTTGAAAAAATAAACACAACCGTTTCGGATAGAAAAGGTTAGCATTATTGATAAACGGCTTCATTGTATAATGGAGCCGTTTTTTTATTTGGACGATTTTAATCATGGTGAAAAAACTGTCGGTATTATTAGTCTTTGTGATTTTTCTCTTAGCTTATAAGCTACTCTCTTCAGAGGGAGGAATGATGGAGTATCGCCAACTTTCTCAAAAGATTGCCAAGATTGAAGTAGAGAATCGACAGCAACAGGATGAAAATAATCGTCTCAAGCAAAAAGTCTATGCCTTGCAGCATAATCCAGAAGCGGTAGAAACGCTAGCTAGACAGAAGTTGGGAATGATTGGTGAAAATGAGGTGTTTATTCAGGTGATTGAGCAGCCAGCTACCATTTCACAACCTATTGGACACGACGCTATGCCTAAATCTTCCAAAACATCTCATTGAGTACTAGGTGAATAGGTTTTCATAAACCAGCGTCTCAGTTCATCTTGTTCCCGATAGAGATCCATCATCGCTTTGACCTCTCTGGTGCCTGCTAGAATGGGTGAGATATATTGCCAACGGCCATCATAGTAGAAAAACCAGTAGGGTTGTATTTCGGTTGTCCATTTTTCTTGACCTTGCTCATCTTTTATCCATTTTTCAGCCTTCACCGCAGCGATTGCCCAACGACCTTTTTGTTTAATTTTTAGCGGCGTCAGTTTGAGTGTGCCTTGTGCAATGGCTTGGTGAGTCTCACGGAACTGGGTAATCAGTTTCGCTGAGCGTCGCCAACTTAAGGGTTCAAAAATCTCAGTTTTTAAATGCGTTTCATGGCCACTTTTTAAGTCTGAAAAAAATTGTTGGACTGTGGGGTTCGCATCGGTAGGGTGAACTTCAGGCTTGGAGCAGCCTGAAAGCAAACCGATTAAGATGAGTAACCCCCCAAGTAGCCCTTGCAGCCCTTGGTGTTTTTGCTGATTTTGCATTTAGAGCATTCCTTTTTTGACAGGAAATGCGATGGTCTTTTGACTGTGATCGGCGAAAATCAGTGTGATGGGGATTTGGTCGCCAACTTTTGGTAGGTGATGCACACCCATGAGCATAATGTGGTAGCTACCATGTTTTAAAGCAATCTGTCCGTGAGGTGGAATGGTGAGTTGTTTAACGCCTACCATTCTGTGCATGCCATTTTCATTGATCGTCTGGTGTAGGTGCACCATGTCAAACCCAGAGGCTTTGGCGTGAATCAGGGTGATTGGGTGGTCTGTTGGGTTTTTCAGGATGGCAAAAGCCCCCAAAGCTTGGGCAAAAGGAGGGGGGGCACCAACCCATGGATTTTCTACGATGATTTCATCGGCTTGAGCGGTATGAGTGGCAGCTTGTGTCATGGCAGAGATTGATAGGGAAGATAGGAGAGTTAATCCCATCAGTGCTTGTTTTAATAAAGATCTTCTTTTCATTTCAATGTCCTAAATTGTCTTAATAGTTGTTAGAAACAATTATCTCTCTGTTTAACTCACTAATTGTTGATAAACCTTGACCATTTTTTTCGGGTCATGAGGGGCCGGGAACATGCCAACCACTTGGCCTTGAGGGTTAATCAATAAAATCGTGGTCGAGTGTGACATGATGTAGTTTTTATCTGACAATTTGGCCTGAATATTGGTATTGCGTTCTTTATGCCACGCAATGCCAAGGGGGTGTCCAAGGATGAGGAGTTGGCTTTTATCGCCTGTGGTAGCAATAAAATCAGGATCAAAATAGTGGACATATTCCATAGATTTTTCTGGCGTATCTCGATCAGGGTCGATCGAAATAAACACCACCTGTGGCAGTTTATCTTTGGGCAGGGTTTGTTTTAATTGTGCGTACATATGATGGAGTGCCGTTAATTCCACAGGGCAGACATCGGGGCAGTAGGTGTAGCCAAAATAGACAAGATGCCATTGACCTGAAAGCAGTTGACGACTCGAGATATTTCCTTTGCCAGCCACTTTTAATTTGGCGTCAGGAAGAGGTTTGGGTTGAGGAAATTGCATATAGATATGCGGGTCAATGGGTGCGTGTGATTTATGAATGAACTTGTAGATTTGAATACCGACAGTGATACCGACCCCAATCAAAAGAATCAGAAATAGCAGTTTGGTAAAACGCGTGCTTTGTGGTTGATTCTCGATAGCCTCTTCACTTGATGCATGGGCATCGGGACAGGGGATTTTAGAATTTTCTGATGGGTTTTCTCTGTTTTCCATTTTAGTTTTCCTTATTGAGTAGTTTTAGCCGTAAAGAGTTGGAGATGACGATAAAGGAGCTGAGTGACATCCCTAGTGCGGCCCCCCAAGGCGGAATCCAGCCGAGTGCAGCGAAGGGAACGGCGGTGAAATTATAGCCGACCGCCCAAAATAGGTTTTGTAAGATGATACGACGGGTTTTGAGTGTAATCACACGCATTTTGGGCAGTCGATCAAGCTTTGAAGTCATGAGGACAAAATCACTGTTCATCTGTGCCAAATCAGTGGCTTCAGCAAAAGAGATAGAAACATCTGCTGCCGCTAAAGTGGGGGCATCATTGATGCCATCTCCTACCATGACCACTTTATGACCTGCTTGCTGGTGTTGTTGAATCCAGCGTAGTTTGTCTTGAGGTTGAAGGTGGCCATGGAAGGTTTCAATGCCTAATTCATGCGCAATCCGAGCTACTGAGTCTGGGTGGTCTCCACTTAGAATGACTAAGTGATCAATGCCTTGCTGTTTGAGCTGCCGCACCATCTCTTTGCCATTTTCACGGAGTTCGTCATGCAAAATAAACAGGGCTTCAACTTGCCCTTCTTGACAGAGAGAAATGACGATATGACCCGCTCGTCGAGCTTCCATTAACTTTTCTTCAACCACTGGAGCAAGTGGGCAGTCGGGGTCTTTGCAGAAATCAATTTTGCCGATACACCAGTGTTTGCCCTCTATCACCCCTTGAATGCCTTGGCCTGGCGTATTCACCAGTTGTTTGACTTTAAAAGGAGGGTGTTCAGGGTTCAGGTGGCACTGTTGAAGAAGTGTTTCATTTTTAAGCGATCTGGCAATGGGGTGTTCGGAGTGCCACTCCAAGCTGGCGGCCATGGCAAGGTAAGTGGAGAGAGGTGTGTTGGGTTTGAGTTGATTGGTAGCATGGGTTTCTTCTGTGTCTATGAGAACAATCTCTTTGAGTCTGGGGTA
>JALUXI010000081.1 GCA_027019045.1 Piscirickettsiaceae bacterium
TCTCTTCCGCCTATAGTTTAACGGGATAAAACTGCCGCCTCCTAAGCGGCTACTGCAGGTTCGAGTCCTGCTAGGCGGACCATTCACACTTTCTTAATCTTTCTCAACCGTCCTAAATCCTTATAAATCAATCCTTTGCTTATTTTGTAAAGTTGTATATCTTGATCAATTTGCTTTAAACTTTACACAAACTGCACACGGATTGCACACTTTGAGTGCACACAAAAACCGTGTGCAAATTTTGTGCATGGAGGCAATGATGGCAAGTGTGTTTAAGTATAAGGATAGATGGCGGGCGCAGGTTCGTGTTAAGGGGAAGAACAAGAGCAAATTGTTTGATACTCGCAGGGAGGCGACAAAGTGGGCGAATGAAATGGAGCAGGCTTTTGAGCGTTCTGCCTGTTTTGGTGAGGCTTATCAACGACCGTTTGCTGATGCTTTGCGCCGCTATGCCAAGGAGGTGTCGCACACAAAAAAGACGGGGCATAAGGAGCAGCACTATCTTTTGACTATGGCGGGCGACTTGGATAAAGCGCCAGATGAGTTGGCTATGGTCTCATTAAGTGAATTGTCTGCTCGTCACTTTGCAAGCTGGCGAGACAGGCGGCTCAAGGAGGTTTCTGCTGGTTCGGTTTTACGAGAGTGGTCTATGCTGTCTGCCGTGTGCAAGAAGTGCGTGACAGATTGGGAGTGGCTGCAATCTAACCCCATGCAGAATGTGCAACGCCCTAAAGTGCCTAAGCCTCGTGAACGCAGGGTGATGGGTGACGAGCTGGAGCGGATCGTGTTTTGCAGCGGATATGATGTTGAACGCCCGCCTGTGACAATTGTTAATAGGGTGGGTGCGGCTGTTTTATTTGCCGTGGAAACGGCTATGCGGGCAGGTGAGATTGTCAACTTGAGCTGGGATGATGTGGATATTGACCAGCGAACCCTGTTTATCCCAGTCTCTAAAAATGGCAGTGCCAGAACGGTGCCACTTTCTAAAAAGGCAATTGCGATACTTGAGCATCTTCAACAAGTTAAGTTCCCACAGAACAGGTGCTTCGGTTTAACCTCTAGACAGCTTGACAGCAATTATCGCAAGATTCGTACAATGGCGGCAGTTGATGGCTTGCGGTTTCACGATTTACGACGAGAAGCATTGACTAGGCTTGCCAAAAAAGTAGATGTGATGACGCTGGCAAAAATCAGCGGTCATCGTGATTTGAGGATATTGCAGAATGTTTATTACGCACCCAATATGGCAGACTTTGCTGACAAGCTTGACTGATGATTATGAGGCACTTTAACCATTTTCTTGATGTCAGGAAAATGGTACCGACATTGATGTCGGTCGCAGAAAATAAAGTTTTTGTCGTGGTTGAATAGTCTTGCCGCTTTCGACTAGAATAGTCATTGAGCCAACATCAATGTAGGAGGAGACAAAATGAAAAATGTTAAATCAGTAAATTACTCTGACACTCGCATCTAAGTTCAATGTTTTCTGAAGCGATCACTGCTTACTTTTTTGATTTTATTTACAGCATTTTTACAGGTATTGTTGCTGGTCTGGTCGCTTCAGGTATATTTATCCACTACACAAAACGAAAAATTCCAAACATCAAAATCTCACAAGAGATTATTATTGATTCTGACCCAGATACGAAAGAAAGAACGCTAACCTTTAAGTTTGTAAATCTTTCACGAAGACCAATTGTTCACCTTTCTGTTTATCTTTATGGCAATATCTACCATAATTCAGACCGCTCAATGAACACCTATTGCTTACTCGGTGAGAAGTCTGTGCCATATGTTCCAAAGTTTGACAAAAAGGATGATAAGTTTGGGTATGCAATTCAAGCTTCTATGCTTAAGTCAGAAAGCTCAGATAAAATATTGAGTGACACAAAAAGCTACGATACGCTATCCGTCAAGATAACTGGTCAAGATGCCATCTATGGTACTTTTGTTACCATTACCAAGCATTACGATTTGTCGGATATTAAAAAAGATTATATTTTTGAGCTTGGTGTAAATACCAATGCTCGGAAAGTTGGTTGATTTTATTTTTGTTTGACACCAACTCTTTTTTCCGCATAATAGTGGGTAACGAGGCGTGACAACCTCTTCCACCGGCGGAAAGCAAAAACCGCCGAAATTGTTAAAATCCCCAGTCCTGCATTGGGTTGATTGGCAAATTGGCGGTTTTTTTGTGTCTGAACTCCTGATTACATTATGTTCGGGAGGGCGGTGAATACAAGACCCGTGTAAACGGGGAATAAACCCGCCTCTGCCTGTGGAGAGGTTGCTAACCTCCCGAACGCCTAGCCGTAGCAAGCTGGGCAAAGTTAATAATGTGACCACAGGAGTTTGGCAATGTCTAAAACTACTCTTAAAATCGATTCTTCTTTGCTTGTTTCTGTTGAAAATGAGCAAGTCTTTACCACTTCCATTCAAATTTCAGAAGCTTTTGAAAAACGCCATGATAACATTGTAAGAGCCATTGAGTCTTTAGAATGCTCAGAAGAATTTCGTATCCTCAATTTTGAGGAGACCCCCTATACAAACCCTCAAAATAAGCAAACATATAAAGCCTACAAAATCACCCGTGACGGTTTCACTATTCTAGCAATGGGTTTTACTGGCAAAAAAGCCATGGCATTTAAAGAAGCCTATATCCGTGCCTTTAACCAAATGGAGCAGGAGTTGTTGGCCATTCGTCAGGAGCGTTTGGCGGAGTTGGAGAGTAAGGTGCAGTCTTTGGAGAGTCGGTACCTGACGACCCAGCAGGCTCGACATATTCAGGAGGTGGTGAGTGATATTTTTCATCAGCAGGGCATTCATTATTCGACCACTTATCATAATCTGAAAACGGTGTTTAAGGTGCGTTCTTACAAGGAGATTGAGCGGGAACGCTATGAGGAGGTTTGTGCTTATTTGGGTGTAGAGCCAAAGTTCAGCACGAAAATTGCCGAAAATGGGCAGAATTCGACCCGAAACGAGGTAAAAACCCCAAAGAACCGTGATGCTTTGAGTTTTACGGAGCGGGATACTTTGGGGCGGTTGCGGAATTTTGTATCGCCACAAAGCACGGGAGATTGGCATGATGATTTCCGTGCGGGGCAGACTGCCGCTAATGAGTTAAAGGCGATGGTGAGCAGTGCTAAGGCTAAAACGGTTGAAGATGGCGAGGATGCGACCCGCTTTGCTTTGCAGGATATTTTTGTGGGTAATTTTGAAGGTCAGGGGCATTTGTGCGGCTTTTTGGCGATGATTGCCCAGTATGCGGTGTTGGGTATGCGGTCGAACCCTGCTTTGCCTGTGCGGGGGATTTAAGATTTTGCCCCGCTGTGTGGCGGGG
>JALUXI010000082.1 GCA_027019045.1 Piscirickettsiaceae bacterium
ATAGATAGGAGAGAACAAGATGGAAAATCAAACAGTTGGTCTACCAAGAATTAATGAACCTGCGCCAAATTTTGAAGCGGTGACGACTCATGGTGTGAAAAAGTTAGAAGACTATCGTGGAAGATGGTTAATTCTATTTTCTCACCCAGCGGATTTTACCCCTGTCTGCACTACAGAGTTTATGGCTTTTCAAAAGCATAAAGCACAGTTTGATGCCTTGAATTGTGAACTGCTGGGGCTTTCAATTGATTCTGTGCATTCTCATAATGCATGGATTTTGAACATTAAAGAAAAGTTTGGTGTGGAAATTGAGTTCCCAATCATTGCAGATTTGGATATGAAAGTAGCCAATGCCTATGGCATGATTCATCCAGGTGCGGCAGATACTTCTGCGGTTCGCTCGACCTTCTTTATTGACCCTGAAGGTATGTTGCGTGCTATGGTGTATTACCCAATGAGCAATGGGCGTTCAATTGATGAGTTTGTTCGTCTATTGACGGCCCTTCAAACGGCTGATGAAAACGGTGTGGCCACGCCTGAAAATTGGCAGCCAGGTGATAAAGTGATTGTGCCTCCACCTTCCACCACAGAAGAAGCCAAAGCGCGTTTGGCATCAGATGAGTATGAGTGTGCAGACTTCTACTTCTGTAAAAAGTCGCTATAAGTCACTGTTAGCCGTTTAAACTTTTACAGTTGTTAAGTTGATAAAACCTCCTCAGGCCTGAGTTGCCTGAGGCGGTTTTTTTATGTATGGATATTTGATTAGCTCATTTCTAAATAGACTGTATAAGGCTATAAATATAAAAAATAGGGGAATTGTGATTTGTCCATTTTCACTATGCTAGAATGCTGGCTTTGCGATATTTACAGTTAATTGAAAGGTTGTTATGAAGAATATTTTGCTCACCGCTAAGTTATTGGCTTCGAATGATCAGGCTGATGAGATTTCGATTGAACATATTAAAGCAGCGATGGCGGCATTGAGTTTTACGGATGAGGCAAAACAGCAGGCGATATATGAATACTTGGGTTTAAATGATGTGGTATTGACGCCTTTGGTGACGGAAGCTGTTTTAAAGGCGGCAGCGGAACAGCCTAAGATAAGCTATTCAGAAGAGGTCAAGGCGTTTGTGAGCTTTTTGAAAGAGCAAGGCCTTACGCTAGACGACCAAGTGACACAGCCTTATGCTCATCCAGAAGACCAAGCTGCGATGCAGCAGGCACAGTTCACACAAAATGCCCAAACGCTGTTGGAGTTGGGGCAAATTCGTTCTCAACTTTCAGAGATTATTTTCGATCAAGAGATTGCGATTGAGTCAGTCAAGGATGTGGTGAGTAAGGCGATTTTTGAAAAGCGAGAGGATGCCGTCAAAGCCATCCTCTTTTTTGTGGGGCCGCCTGCAACGGGTAAAACCTTTTTGGCAGAGGAGACGGGAGCATTATTAGAGCGGTATGGGTTTACCACCAAAATCTTTAATATGACCATGTACTCAGATGATACCGCCAATTTAACGGGGTTGAAGCCGCCATATAATGGTGCGGCAAAAGGGGATTTGAGCAAGTTTATAGAAGCACATCCCAAGTCGGTCATTATTTTTGATGAGATTGAGAAGTGTGATAAACAGAAGCAGTATGACCTTTTTCGCCTGCTGGACAGAGGGTATATTGAAGATAAGTTTGAAAATGAAATCATTGATGCTAAAGAGTGCATTCTGATTTTTACCTCCAACTTAGGTAAAGAGATTTATGAACGCAGTGATTACACCAAGCTGATTCAGGATCAAAAAGAGACAGAGTCGCTAATTCTGCAATCAATTGCACAAGAGAAGAGTGAAAAGGATCCAAATACCCAAGCAATCGTTTCCCCACTGGTCTCTCGCCTGAGTGCTTCCAAAATTGTGCTGTTTAATAAGGTGGGGTTGAAGGCGTATTACAAGATGTCTCGCAAAGAGGTCGATCGTTATCTCGATGCAATAGAGGCGCAGTTTGGTGTCACATTTGCGTGTAGCGATCATGCGCTATTGGCTAGCTTTTTAAAATATCTGCCGTTCTTTGACCCCAGAAGGGTGAAAGGCAAAATCGGTGATGACCTGTTTGATTTGGTGAGAGACTACATTCAGGATCATGCACTCGATATCACGCAATTCCGTACCATTCAATTTGAAGTGTCAGATGAGTTAAAGCAGTTACTGGATCAGAATTTTATTGAAAATTTGGATGGCTTTGTCTTTAAGGACAGACGCTTTCAAGAGTTGATTGATAAGAAACAGACACTCTTTACCGATGCGGAAATCATGGCACATGATGACGCTTTAATTTTAACCCTGACCCAGCCGAGAATAGAAAAGATCAAAAATATTCAAGATTTCACAGGCGATGTGAAGGTTGAGCTGGATGTGCCCAGTGGTAAATTGGTGGGAGAGCCGAATGCAAATATCTTTGGGCATGAAGATGCGAAAAAGATGTTGGTGCGCATTGCCAATAAGATTCAAAAGTTCCAAGCGTTACAACGAGAAAATGATCCCCAAGCGGCAGAAGTGTTGAAAAATATTCCGAAAGGCATTCTGCTATATGGTCCGCCTGGGACAGGGAAAACCAAGTTGGCTAAAGCGTTTGCTGCTCAGGTAGAGGCACCCATTGTGGTGGCGGCAGGGAAAGACATGACCACCATGACCTATGTGGGCACGGGGGTGAAAAAGATTAAAGAGATTTTTGAAAAAGCCCGTGAGTATGCACCTTCGATTCTGTTTATTGATGAAATTGATGCCATTGGCAAACGAGGTGATGGACAAGGGCATAATGACACCAATATCAATACGCTGTTGGAAGAGTTGGACGGTTTTAAAAATGATGTACATAAACCCGTTTTTGTGATTGCAGCGACCAATCGTAAAGACCAAATTGATCCTGCCATTATTCGTCCAGGACGGATTGAAGAGCATATTGAGATACCTGCATTGAGCAAAGCAGCGAGAGAACAGTTTCTCTCCTTTATGTTTGCCAAAGATGATGACTTTGCAGACAGTATTGATGTGCAGCGATTCTTAAAATATACCGTCGGGATGAGTGGGGCGGAGATTGAACGCATCTTTAAAAAAGCTAGATATGAGTTGGAAGTGCGGCGAGAAGAGCAAGAGAATCCCGCTTTAAAAATTGATTTGGATTTTCTGATTGAGATCACCAATGAGGTGCGCTATGGCAAGATCAACACTGCTCGAGCAGATGCGGTATTTGAAAATAAGCTGACTGCCTATCATGAAGCAGGCCATGCCGTCGCCTCCATGGCACTGAATCCGACGGTGCCGATTGAGCAGATTACCGTCACCC
>JALUXI010000083.1 GCA_027019045.1 Piscirickettsiaceae bacterium
AAATTTGAACGAAGCTTAGCGAGCGGGCGTTATTCTGAGCATACGCTGGCGGCTTATCGGCGGGATTTAACGGCTTTTTCAGACTTTTTTGTGAACGCCTTTGCTGAACGGCAAGGGAGTTGGTATGGCTCTCAAAGAGGACAGAAGCTTTTAGGGCGGTTATCAGAGTCAGAGCGTCAAGTTTTGGAACAAGGTGAAGCAGGGTGTTTGCCTTGGGAAGTCGTGCCCCCTCAAGCCATTCAAGATTTTTTGGCAGAGCGGATGCAGGCAGGGATTTCGGCCAATTCATTGCATCGTCAACTCTCTGCACTACGGAAGTTTTACCGTTTTTTGTCTGAAGATCGAACGGATTTTCGCCATGATCCGACTCTCGGCTTGAAGCCTCCCAAAGCGCCTCGTCCCTTGCCGAAAAGCCTGCCCGCTGATATGACTCAGCAGCTATTAGATCAAGTGCCAAAGAGATCGGAGCAAGATCCAAAGGGATGGCTATTGGTGAGGGATCAGGCAATGTTTGAGCTGCTCTACTCATCTGGTTTGCGGGTGTCGGAATTGGCAGCCTTGGATGTCTCGGATGAGAGCTTAAAGCAGTTAGCGGCAGGTTGGATTCGGGTATTGGATGGGAAGGGAAAAAAAAGCCGAGATGTTCCCGTTGGACAGGTCGCACAGGCTCGGCTCCAAGAGTGGTTGGAGGTTAGATTGGCGCATGTGGCAGAAGGGGAAACGGCTCTTTTTATCAACCAAAGAGGTCAGCACATTTCAACGAGAGGGATTCAGCTGGCACTGGATAAGAGAGCGGAAGTGAGCGGCGTGCCTGTTAAAGTCTCTCCGCACCGTTTACGCCATGCCTGCGCCACCCACTTGCTTGAGTCCAGCGGTGATTTAAGAGCAGTGCAGGAGTTGCTGGGGCATGCTAACCTCTCCACCACACAAATTTACACTAAACTTGATCTGCAACATTTAGCTCAAGTCTATGATCAAGCTCACCCAAGGGCACATTTGAAACACTCAAATAGTAGCGGGACTGGGAGTTCTGAAAAAAAATAATAACTCGGTTGGTGCTGTAACTGCTCAGATTGCTCCTAAAATTCGTCAATTCAAGGCGGAAAATGTGATTTTACAAGTCGTAAATGAGCATTTTCCAACGCAGAAGTGGCGGATTTTAGGGGTGAGCTGAGTAGTGACAGAAAAAATAAAGTTTCGCTTAATCATTTGTCGGTAAAATATCGGGTTATTGAGTGAATTTGCATGAGAGGTTAAAAATAATGTCATTTAGAGGAACCACTATTTTATGTGCCAAACGAGATGGGCAGATGGTGATTGGTGGCGATGGTCAGGTCACCTTGGGGCATGTGGTGATGAAGGGGAATGCCCGTAAAGTGCGTCGCCTTTATAATGGCAAGGTGATTGCAGGGTTTGCTGGGGCGACGGCAGACGCCTTTACCCTGTTTGAGCGCTTTGAAGGGCGGTTGCAAACTCACAATGGTCAGTTGATGCGTGCGGCAGTGGAGATGGCAAAAGACTGGCGGACGGATCGAGCCTTGCGTAAGTTGGAAGCGATGATGATTGTGGCGGACCAAGACTCGATGCTATTGATTTCAGGTACGGGCGATGTGATTGAACCGCAGGATGATTTTATCGCCATTGGTTCAGGCGGAAACTATGCCCATGCAGCAGCCCAGGCGTTAATGCATAATACAGAACTTTCTGCCAAAGAGGTGGTTGAAAAAGCACTGACGATTGCAGCCGATCTGTGTATTTACACAAATCATAACTTTACCATTGAAACACTAGAGGATACAGAATCAAATGAGTGAGACGAAACCCCATTTACCTGAATGTGAAGAGCCGAATGGCAAAATTGAAAATGCCTTTGAAAGCTTTTTGTGGAATAGTCGTTTGGTGGTTTTTGTGGCGGTTATCGGCAGTTTATTAACCGCCTTTGGGATGTTCTATCTCACTTTTGTCGATGTTTATTACACCCTTATCCACCTGATGGATTATGCCACTTTAGATGCGCATGGACGACAGGAGCTGAAAGCAACGACGGTGGCACATGTGGTCAGTTCGGTGGATGGTTTTTTACTCGGGACGATTATGTTGATTTTTGCATTGGGGTTGTATGAACTCTTTATCTCAAAAATCGACATTGCCGAGAAGTCCCAAGGGGCAAGTAAAATTCTGTTTATCCGCTCTCTGGATGATTTAAAAGACCGTTTGGCGAAAGTGATTGTGATGATTTTGATTGTGATGTTCTTTGAACAGGCCATCTTCCTTAAGCCGACGGGGCCGCTTGAGTTGCTCTATTACTCTTTGGCGATTATGTTGATTGCCGCCGCCTTGTATTTCTCGCATAAGGCTTACGAACACTAAGCACGATGTCTCAAAGATTAGACGCATGGCAACAGAGATTAAAGGGGACCTTGGTGTCTCCTTTTGCCGTTAAAATGGCGACGCTTCTTTTAGCGGTGATGTTGGCGTGGCAATTGGGAACGGTGAGTCAATGGCTTTGGGTGTCGCCTCAAACCCCTCCCCTCCCTAAGATCCATCTTTCTCAAGGTGAAGCTCAATCCGTTCAAGGTCAAAGGATAATGCTTTTCGGTCAACCCTCTCAGTCGATAAAACCTGTTGCGCAGCCTGTCGTTACAGCGAAAAAAACAACGCTCAACCTAAAGTTGATTGGTGTGATTGATCTAGGTGATCGGGGCGTGGCGTTGATTGAAAAACGAGGGAAAACACTGGTAGTTTCGCCTGGTGAACAGATTCAGCCAGGGGTGAAGTTATTACGGGTGTTGAGCCAGCAGGTCATTATTGATCACAATGGTCAACAGGAGCGACTTATTTTACAGGGGGCTGATGAAGTACCGTCCTCTAAGCCGAGCAATGGGCAGACAAGCTCTTTTAATCAAAATAAATTGAACCGCATCGTGTCTCAATTGCGTCGTAGTCCTTTATCCATTTCACAATATTTACGCTTTCAACCTTTGCGGCGAAACAACCAGTGGGTGGGGGTACAAATTTGGCCAAAAAGTGAAGTGCAGATTTTCCGAGCCTTAGGTTTTCGGCCTGGGGATATTATTCGTCAAATTGATGGCATGACGATTCAGCAGATGAGTGAAAAGCCACAACTTTGGAACGAGTTTACCCATAAATCCCAATTTGAACTCTTAATTGATCGTCACGGCAACCTGATGACCCTGCCCGTTGACCTAAACCATCCAAATGGTGGAGCCTAGCATGAAAAAAATTTTAATTGGACTTGCTCTATTAAGTCTGACCACTTTCGCCCAAGCCAAGCCTGTGAAGTTGCAACAGAGC
>JALUXI010000084.1 GCA_027019045.1 Piscirickettsiaceae bacterium
GTTAAACAAGAGAGATGATAGATCGAATCAGTGAATCAGAGGAGAATGATCAGAGGGATTTTCTGGAACATTGGCTTGGCAGGACTGGGAATTTTGGGATTTTTTGTCAATTTTTTTAGTTTTTTCCAGTGTGGAAAAAGGGGCAACATAAGTTTGGTAGAAGTCTTGTTCTGACAGCGGTTTGTTAAAGAAGAAACCTTGCCCTTCATCACAGCCAAGTAGTTGGAGGATTTGGAGTTGTTCTAGGGTTTCAATCCCTTCCGCGAGAACTTTAAGTCCGAGGCTGTGAGCCATTTCGATAATGGCATTGATGATATTATAGGAGGCCTTGCCTTCGGCGAGGTCTTTGACAAAGCTGCGATCGATCTTAATGCGGTTGACATTGAGATTGTGGATGTAGGCGAGCGAGGAATAGCCTGTACCGAAGTCATCAATGGAAATTTCGCAGCCCGATTGTTCAAGGTAGGAGAGACACAGATACTTTTCATCTTTGTTTTCCATTAAGACACTCTCCGTGATTTCAAAATCGAGTTGGGCGGGATGAACAGGGTAAATTTTGAGTGCTTCTTTGAGGGCTGGACCAACGCTTTGGGAGGCGATTTGCATGGCACTGACATTGATGGCAATTCTTGGCAGTTGATTACCGTGGCGTTGCCAGTCACAGAAAATTCGAAGGCTTTCATTTAAGACATAGCTTCCCAGTTCATTGATTAAGTCAAACTTTTCAGCTAAAGGAATAAATTCGACAGGTGAGATCATGCCATCATCAGTTGGCCAACGCAACAACGCTTCAGCGCCGCAGAGTTCCATGGTTTGTAGTTTAAATTGCGGTTGGAAATAGACTTGGAATGCCTGCACTTGAATGGCTTGTTGCATGTGGGTTTGCATGGAGGCGATATAGTGGATACGCTCTTTGAGTTCTGTATTAAAAATTTGGTAGTGGTTACGACCTTGTTGTTTGGCTTGGTACATGGCTTGGTCTGCATATCGTAATAGGTCACTACGGTTTTGAGCATCTTCGGGGTAGCGAGCGACACCGAGTGAACAGCCAAAACCGAGTTTTTTCCAATCCTTAGAGAGATGATTGGCTTGTCTGAGAACAGTTTCACAGAATTGCGCAATGTCGATGTCTTTGAGGCGTCGGCGAATATAAACGACAAATTCATCCCCTCCAATACGGAAGGCATTGCCATTGAGTGTTTGGATGGCGAGGGTATGTTTCAAAATATCGGCCATCGCTTTTAATAGACGGTCTCCCTCTTCATGCCCAAAGTGGTCATTGATGGCTTTGAAGTGATCAAGGTCTAGCAGGATGAGTGTAAAGGGAAGCTCTGTATGCAGAGCGAGATGATTTTCGAGGGTTTGATTCAGTGCAAAGCGATTTTGTAGTTGGGTGACCGTATCGGTTTTGGCGATTTTTTCCAACTTGTTTTGAGAAGTTTTCTGTTCACTGATGTCATTAAGGACAATCGAAATCAGTTTTTCTTGTTCGTCAGGGGCATGGAGTAGACTGATAGAGAGTTGGTAGTAGGTATGAGGTGTAATACTGAGTTGGACTTCTTTTTGATAGTGGGCGTGTTGTTTTAATTTTGTTTGTATATGTGAAATATCAAGTGTATTAAATAGTTGGTGAAGTAGTTGCCAGATGGAGTTTGTTTGTTGATGATCTAGCTGACGCCCTTGGGATAGAAGAAGTTTTTGGAAAGGGTGGTTGCTTTTTATAATAGAGCCATTTTCTTTTGCCAGTACAATTGCTTCGTGAATCTGCTCAAATAGGGCGCGATCGAGTTGTAACTCCTGCGTGCGTTCTTTGACTTGTTGTTCCAGTTCTTGACGGAATTGGCGTTGTTTTTGCTCGTGGAACTGAATTTTACGAATACTGAACCAGCCAATTAAAACCAGTATGGTCATAGGGATTAAGCCAGCTAGAAGCACCAGTTTGTCCATTAAGGCAAACAGATGTTGGCTTTGCATTTTGGTGGAGAGATATTGTTGATAAATATGATTCTTTAGCTGATTTAGTGCATGAATGACGGCTTCTTGTTTGGCAAAAGTTTGATTGATGAGTAGGTCTAGCGCTTGCTGTTTTTTATCGGCCATAATGAGGTTGTAAACTTGATTTTGAAGTTTTTTGTTGGCTTTAACCAATAAAAAGATATCATTCAACGCTTGCTTTTGCACGGGCGTATCCATCTCGTGGAGCATTTTCTGGCGTGTTTTACCAATTTGAGATTCGAGTTGTCTCATTTTTTGCTGAAGCGCATCAATGACAAAAAAATCATCGGTATTGAACATTTTGATTAAGGTAATGGAACGCTCTTGTGCAAGGTTAATATGTTGTTCTAGGAGCATCTCTTTATGGTAAAGTTTTTGTGCCTGTTGTTGTTTTGCCTGCAAGGTGTGGTTGTAAACTAAAAAACCACCTATGGATAGACTCAGCAAGAAAAAGAGCAGGGCATAGCCCCAGAATAGGCTCCGAGAGAATTGATCTGGGAAAAGGGGGTGAGGTTTAAAATATTTCATAATTGATTTCATCCCACCATTTCATCATTTTTTCTTAGTGAAAGCGAATAGAAATAATTTATGTCATGTATTTAGTAAGGTTATTTGAGCCTGTTTTTTGGCTGAGGGTTTTTAAAAACTATATTGCTCAACGCAGCATGGATTCAGCAGCGGTGTTGGCCTACACCAGCTTGGTGGCTTTGGTGCCTGCGTTGGCGTTGGCATTGAGTGTGTTGTCGGTGTCGGATCTGTTTGCTCCTGTGCGTCAAGAGTTGATGACGGTGTTGGTGCATCATCTGATGCCCAGTTCTAAGCCTGTGATTGAGCAGTATTTTGTGCAGTTTTCCCAGCAGGCTTCTCATCTGAAAGGATTGGGGAGTGTCAGTTTGTTAATGTTGACGCTGGTGTTGTTATGGACGGTGGATGAGCGAATTCATCTGATTTGGGGCGGCAAGCGACGACGCAAAGGGTGGCGATCATTAAGTCACTATTTGGGCGTGTCGATTTTGGGGCCTCTGCTGCTGGGGATGAGTCTGGTATTGAGCAGTTATTTAAATGTCATGCCGTGGTTACAAGAGTGGTTACCTGAAGGTATGGTGACGGAGGTGACGACACAATTTAGCGTCTATCTGCTGCCGATTCTATTGAGTGGACTTGGGTTTTTCTTTCTTTATCGCTTTGTCCCCACCCACCCTGTCTCTTGGCAGGCGGCTGCAGTCGGTGCGGTGCTGGTGACGCTGGAGATTGAGGGGTTGAAGTATGGCTTTCATCTCTATCTGCAGTGGTTCCCCACCTATGATTTGATTTATGGC
>JALUXI010000085.1 GCA_027019045.1 Piscirickettsiaceae bacterium
GGAGACTTGAAAAGAAGTCGGAGGGAAGTATTCATTGCCATTATCCCAGACCTTTTCGGTCAAATCGACTAAAGCGGGGGCAAAGCGATGAATAGGATTTTCTGCCAACTCAGGGTAAGCGATATGTCCTTGTATTCCGTGAACAGTGAGGTGACCACTTAAAGAACCTCTGCGTCCATTTTTAATAGAGTCGCCCAGTTTTTTGGAGGAAGAAGGTTCTCCTACTAGGCAGTATTCAAACTTTTCATTGCGGGCTTCTAGGGTTTCAATCACTTTTACTGTGCCATCGACTGCTGGACCCTCTTCATCACTGGTAATTAAAAAAGCGATGCTGCCATGGTGCTCAGGATATTTTTCGATAAAGCGTTTGCAAGCCACCATAAAGCAAGCGATAGAGCTTTTCATGTCCGCCGCTCCTCGGCCATAGAGCATGCCATCATCTATCACGGCTGCAAAAGGAGGGTGTGTCCACGCATCAACAGGGCCTGTCGGTACCACATCCGTATGTCCAGCAAAGACAAAAGTGGGTGTAGCCTGTCCTTTTCTTGCCCAGAGGTTATCGACTTCTCCAAATTTCATGGACTCACACTGAAAACCAAGCGGCTCTAAGTAACCCGCAATCAGTTTTTGACAGCCTTTATCATGAGGGGTGACAGAATCGATTTGAATCAGTTGTTGGGCGAGTTGGATTGTTTCTGATGACATAAATGACTCACAGTTTTTGGTATTCAGGTTCTTGAAGGAAGTGCTGATTAAATCTCTTGGCTTCTGGGCAAGCCAAATGTTCAGCATCAAGGCATTCTTTTCGCAGGCGTATGTCGATACGGTAAGAAAAGATAACGTAGAGGTTGGACATTTGGCTTAGCCCCCTTCGGGCGGGGCTGTAAGGGGGCAGCTTCGTTGTTGGGCTTTTTGACAAGGGCTAGCCATTGCCTGCAAACCCCGCCTAGAATCTACCCCCTTACAGTCCCGCAGAAGCTCAAGCGATTTAATCAGCTCTTCCTTAAACCCCACGAGTATCTGGTCATCTTTAACCAGCACAGGGCGTTTGATTAAGGTGGGGTGTTGAAGCAGGATCTCAATTTGACCTTGCTCTATTAAAGCTATTTTTTCCTCGTCACTCAGCTGTTTCCAAGTGGTGCTGCGTTTGTTGACAAGGGTATTTAAGTCCACTTTTTGCAGCCAAGTTTCAATTGTCTTTTGGTCAAGTCCATCTTTACGAAAATCATGGAATTGATAAGCTAGGTTGTGAGTTTCCAACCATTTTTTGGCTTTGCGAACGGTATCGCAGTTAGCAATGCCATATAAGGTGATCATTGAGAGGCTATCCTATATAAAAATCCCCCAATAAAGGGGGATTAAATTTAAAAGAGGAAAGGTTAAATGTCTCGTAATAGTTCGTTGATGCCGACTTTACCACGGGTCTTTTCATCCACCTTTTTCACAATCACCGCACAGTAAAGGCTGTGACTACCATCTTTTGAAGGCAGGTTGCCTGAAACGACAACAGAGCCTGCTGGTACACGACCATAATGAATTTCACCTGTTTCACGATCATAAATTCGAGTGGATTGACTGATATAAACCCCCATTGAGATGACAGAGCCTTCTTCAACAATCACGCCTTCCACGATTTCAGAGCGAGCGCCAATAAAGCAGTTGTCTTCGATAATGGTTGGAGCGGCCTGAAGTGGTTCAAGTACGCCACCAATGCCTACACCCCCTGAAAGGTGAACATTTTTTCCAATCTGCGCACAAGAGCCAACGGTCACCCAAGTATCCACCATGGTACCAGAATCGACATAGGCACCAATATTGACATAAGAAGGCATGAGAACCGTGCTAGAAGCAATGTAAGAACCTCGGCGAGCCATCGCAGGAGGCGCAACACGAATACCCGCTTGTTTGAAATCTTCTTCAGTCCAGTTGGTGAACTTGGAAGGCACCTTATCAAAATAGCGGGTTTCATCCGTGGCCATCAACTGGTTTTCTTCTGTACGGAAAGAGAGCAGCACCGCCTTTTTCAGCCATTCATTCACTTTCCATTGTCCAACGCCTTCTTGTTCAGCGACACGCATTTCACCTGAGTCGATGAGCATAATGGCTTCATCCACAGCCGCTTTCACTTCAGGGGTGACGGTAGAAGGGGTGATATTGGCACGGTCTTCAAAAGCCGTTTCAATGATTTGTTGTAATTTGGCAGTCATTGCATTTCCTAGTTGTTGCTATAAAATAATCGGCAAATTATACATTATTTGGAGCTTTTGATGGCAAAAGTATTAGGGTTTGATCATGTGAGTATCTTGGTGAGCAATGCGGAAAAAAGCTTGGATTTTTATCAATCTTTATTGGCATTGCCTTTGTTAAATCGCCCCAATTTAGGTTTTCTAGGCTATTGGTTAGATTTAAAGAATGGACAGAGTTTGCATTTAATGCAGTTGGAGAATCCCTATGCAGAGTGTCATCATCCTGAGCATGGTGGCCGAGATACCCATTTTGCTTTAAGAGTTGATTCAGTGGAAGGCTTTAAGCAGAAGCTTGAAGCAGAAAATATCCCCTTTACAGAGAGCCGTTCAGGTCGTAAAGCGATTTTTATCCGAGATCCTGATCAAAATGCGTTTGAACTGTTTGAATATAACGAATGAGTGAGGTTTGTCACGGTTTTGCCCCTATCATAGGGCATCAGCCTAAGGTGATGATTTTAGGTACCATGCCAAGTGTGGCAAGCCTAGAAGAGGCCTTTTATTACAGCCATCCCCGTAATGCCTTTTGGCCAATTATGGCGGAGATTTTTCATCATCCTATTGAATCTATTGATCAGAAAAGACAGTTGACCGAATCTCAACCATTAATTTTATGGGATGTGTTGCAATCTTGTGAACGAGAAGGGAGTTTGGACAGTGCTATTCATCAGCCTAAGGCGAATAACTTTGAACACTTGGCTGAAGCGTATCCAACAATTCAAGCGGTGTTTTTTAATGGACAAAAAGCAGCGCAACTGTTTAAACAGCAGGTGAGCAAACAGCAACAGCTACCTCGGGACTGGTTTTTTCAGACTTTACCCTCAACCAGTCCAGCCAATGCCAGAATGAATTTAGAACAGAAAACAGACGCTTGGCGACAAAAGTTGACCCAGTTCCTATAAAATATAGCATTAACTGAAAATAAAAAGAATCAATAAGATGACAAAACCAGAATTACTTTCTCCAGCGGGCACATATAAAAATATGGAGTACGCATTTGCCTATGGTGCAGATGCGGTTTATGCAGGGCAGCCTCGTTATAGTTTGCGGGTACGCAATAATGAATTTGA
>JALUXI010000086.1 GCA_027019045.1 Piscirickettsiaceae bacterium
TGGTATTGCGTTCGTAATACGGTCGTATCAGTCGAAGTGTTGATTTTATTAGGTTTTTCGGTGTCGTTTTCATCACTTTTTTGCCACCGTTTGTTCACGGACTCTCTACTTTTTTGAGATTTTTTGCAAAGTTTTTGAAATTCTTTTGACAATCTCTTGTTAAAAAGTTGACCGTTTTCTGAAAAAATGACACCCAAATCACCCTCTAATTTTGCTCGAATTTTCTTCCATTTTGCAGGACGGCAACCCAAAATATGACACACCAAACGCTGGTCATCTTTAACCGAACCACCCCTTTTCCACATAGCAGCCAATAGAGTGATATACGCTCCTCTCTCCTCCAAAGACATCTCAAACACATCATCAGAGTCCAACCAATCATCCACATAAAAAGGGAAATAAGGTGCAGTTTTAGCCATGACGCACACCTCCCTTAGCCGAACGCACCACAGCAATTAAATGCTTAATGCAAGTGCTCGCTGTCTGCTTAGGTCGTGAAGTTGTCGCCATTCTCTTAGCCGCCTGTATTGCCAATCGTCTATGTTTTTTGTTATAATCTTCCATGTTGTATACCTCTAACCCGCTCTTTCCCAGCGGGTTTTTTAATGTCCAAATTCAGGCTAAACTTAGCCCTTTTTATTCCCTTTATTTCTCACCACTGGTGCCGTAACCTGTAATCGAGGCATCGTGCCATACAACTCACGCTCGATTAAATGGCGAAGCAACTCAGACTTATTGCTCATGCCATATGCACGCACCAAAAGGGAGAAATCATCATGCACCTGTTCCGACACATGGGTTTTCAGTTCCATATCGTTTTTCATGCTTTGCTCCTGTTAATAAAAAAGCCAACCCACCGCACACGCAATCACGCACACGGCAAGCCAGCCCAAAAGATAATATTCAAACTCATCTTCACTCATTGGAGACCTCATGCGGCTTTCTGGGGTTTTCTGTTCCAGTACGAGCGTGGAAAGAGTGATGCTTTATACACACCAGTCCTATGTGCAGCCCCAAAAACTTCATCAATTTGCTTTTGCGTAAGCACATCATTCCATTGGTTAATTGCACCTTTGGTACGACCTAATGCCTTCGCCGCTTTTGAGTACGAACCCCATAATTTTTTTAAGTTTTCCTTTTTCATGACTCAAGAGTATAGACATTTAAACTCAATAAGTCAACAAGTCTATACCCCTATTAGTATAGGATGCTAAACCATGGAAACGATTACTGACAGAATTAAAAAAAGAGCAAAAGAACTCAATATCACCCAAGTTGAACTTGCTAGAAAAGTCGGCAAAACGAAAGGAGCAATCAACCAGTGGTTCAAGGGTGCTACAAAGCCGAATGGCTCCAACCTCCTTGCTCTGGCAAAAGCCCTAGATGTCACCCCAGAATGGCTAGAAACAGGCAAAGAACCCCAACACCAGCACTTCCCCCCACCAACACATAAAGAGCTAGCCTCCTTACTGTCAGTTTCAACAGAGACTTACCGAGGCAAGCTAGAAGAAATCAAGGAGCTAAAAGAATCTGGTGTGCTAGATAGTGCAGATGAAGAGATGCTCCAAAGTATTGAAGCCATGCTCGATATTATCAGAGAACGATATAAAGATAGGTTAAAAAAATGATGCAGCAACCGCTATTCAAAATGCAACTTGTCGATTTTGAACCCGATGAACCTACTGCCCAGCTTAAAAAAATAGGCTACGACCAAGCCAAAAACAAATATGCCGTAAAACGGATTGAGGACGGTAATTGGATACCATTGACAGAGTGGTTAGGTTACTCTCTCTGTCAAAAGCTAGGAATCGCCACGCCTGATTACATAATTGGTTATGACGAATCAAACACACCCGTTTTCTGTTCCAAATGGGTAGATGGAAAAATATTCACAAAACAGGACGGACAGTCAGAAAAGGGGCAACAAGATATCCTATTGGAAGTCTTAGAAAGGTACCAAGAAATATTCGACATCATTCAGCTTGACGACATTATTGACAACCCCGATAGACACGCAGGAAACCTAATCTTCCTGCCGAACATACCAAATGTGCTTGCCTTCGACTTCTCCCTAGCACAAATCACCAAGCACGCCTGCAATGCAGTTATTGACCGAGCCTATAAAAACCATACCGACACCATGAGAAAAATTATCCT
>JALUXI010000087.1 GCA_027019045.1 Piscirickettsiaceae bacterium
CACTCTCGCATCAGATTAAACAGCTGGAACAGCAGCTAGAGATGAAACTGTTTGAACGCAAAACCCAGCCCGTGCAGTGGACAGCCGCAGGGGAGGTATTGCTGAAATTAGCGGAATCCGTGTTGCCGCAGATGGCACAAGCAGAAAATGCATTGCAACGCATCCGCTCGGGTAATGTGGGGCGGTTATGGTTGGGCGTGGAGTGTCATACCTGTTTTGAATGGTTGCTGCCTGTATTACGGCAGTATCAACAGCGGTTTGCGGAGATTGAGGTAGATATTGTGGCGCAACTTGTTCGTCCTACCTTAGAGGCCTTGAGGCGGCATGAAATTGATTTGGTGATTACCTCTGAAGTGGAAGAGACGAACAGCTTGGTATTTGAAACACTTTTTACCTATGAAGTGGTTTTGGTGGTAAGTCCAGATCATGCGTTGGCTGATCAAGCATTTTGTCGACCTGAGGATTTACAAACGGAAACGCTATTGACTTATCCTGTCAATTATCAAAAGTTGGATATTTTTAAATCCTTCCTTTGGCCTGCTAAGGTGCAGCCGAAAGCGATTCGTCACTCTGAAATGAGTCTGATGCTTTTACAATGGGTTGAAGCCCATCAAGGCGTGGCTGCCATGCCCGCCTGGCTACTCGATTCCCAACCTGAGTTTAGCCATCTCAAAAGAGTCCGACTTGGCGAAGCAGGTCTCTATGCCGAACTTTTTGCCGCCACCCGCCCTGACTCCCCTCACTATTTGCAGGCTTTTATTGAACAGGTGAGAAGGGTAAGGGGGGACAAGTAATCAGTTAGTCGATGGTTTTGAGTTTTCTATGGAGCGTGGATGGGTTGATGCCTAAAATTTGTGCCGCCTTGATTTTATTCCCCTCTACGCTTTTTAAAATATGCTTTATCCAGATTGCTTCGACTTCTTCTAAGCTTGCTTGTTCAGGAAAAGGGGAGCAGCATAGGGGGGTGGTGTGCGTCACCAGTTCCTGGGGTAAGTGAATCGGTTTGATTTTATCTTCTTGGCAGAGCACGACCGCCCGCTGAATAATATTCTCTAACTCTCGAATATTGCCTGGCCAGTTGTATTTTTTAAGAATATCAAGGGTTTCGGTGCTAAATCCTTTAATGGATTTATGCATTTTATGATTAAAGAATGCCAAGAAATGTTCTGCTAGAGGGGGGATATCTTCTGAAAGCGCTCTTAATGGGGGAAGCTGGATTGGAAAGATATTAATGCGATAGAAGAAGTCTTCTCGGATGATACCCTTGTTGACTAAGCTCTTCAGATCTTGATTACTGGCAAAAATGAGTCGAACGCTGACTTGAATTTGTTTTTGTCCGCCCACTCTTATAAAACTTTGTTGTTGGAGAAAATGAAGGAGTTTGAGTTGGATATTGGCTGGAATGCTATTGACTTCATCAAGGAGTAATGTGCCTTTATCTGCTAGCTCTAAGAGGCCAATTTTTTGCTGATTAGCGCCTGTAAAGGCTCCCTTTTCATAGCCGAATAGCTCTGATTCAATGAGGTTGTCAGGCAGGGCAGAGCAGTTGATTTCAAGAAAGGGGCCATCCTTTTGTGGGCTCGTATGATGAATCTGTTTGGCTAAGGTGTTTTTCCCTACCCCTGTTTCACCTTGAATGAGTACAGGGACATCCAAAGGAGAGACCTGATTTATAAGGGATTGAATTTGCGTATAATTTTGACCTTGAGGGGTGTATTGAGGGAGTGATTGTGCTGTGGCTTGTTCAAGTTGTTGCTGCAGTTGAAGCATTCTAAATGCATGGGACTGCATTTGATAAAGTCGTTGAAGGAGTGCCTTGATTTGACTGGCCTCAAATGGCTTGGTAATCATTTCATTGAGACCTAATTTGAAAGCTTTAATGGTATGTTGAACATTGGCATACCCTGTAATTAGGGTGAAATGAGTGTTTTCATTGAGCTTTTTGGCTTCAGCCAGAAGGTCAATACCTGTTCCATCAGGCAGGTTAAGATCTGAAAGGATTAAGTCAAATTTTTGGGTTTGAATGTGCTGTCGCCCCTCCTCATAATTATTCGAAAGGGTGGGGATAAAATGAAATCTTTTGGCAAATTGTGCCAAAAGTTGCCCCATATCAGGATCATCTTCAATAATGAGGATAGGAAATTCTTTGGTATTCATTATGCTTCAGCCACTTTTTGCAAAAGGATTTTAAAACGAGACCCATGATGATCTGAGTGAACAATTTGAATATCTCCATCCATTTTATGAAGGTATTCTTTGGCTAAGAAAAGTCCAAAACCTGTGCCTTTTTGATGAGGTTTGTTTGAGTAAAATGCATCAAAGATATAGTCAATTTGATCAGCGGGAATGCCTGTTCCATTATCCTCTATGTTAACAAAGAGCATTTTTTCCTCTTCGGAAACGGTAAATTTGATGAGCGTCGCATCTGCTTCTATTGCATTATTGATGAGGTTGAAAAAAAACCTGTTGCAGGTTAGAAGTGTGCATTTGGACTTTAACTTCTTCTAAGGCGTCTTGCTGCATTTGAAGCTGTTTGAGCCCTTTAGCTTGGGTAATAGGGGTTAATAGGCTGATAATTTTTTCAAGGAAGGGGACAAGAGGTTGTTGGTCAAGATTGGGGATGGGAGAGCGGGCATGATTGAGTAGGTTGGTCACGATTTCACTAGAAAGCTGTGTCTGTCGCTCGATAATATTGAGATATGACAGGATTTCATCATTTGAGTGCTCTGTTGCCCATTCTTGGCAGAGCTGGCAGTAACCCAAAATATTTGCTAAGGGGGTATTTAAATCATGCGCAAGTCCAGCGGATATTTTATCAATTGAGGCAAGATGTTGATCTTTGCATAGCTGTTGTGTGGCTTGTTGTGCCTTTTCGAGTAGTTGAATATGATTTTTAAGCTCTTGTTGAAGCTTTGAAAAACTCAGGTAAATGAGTTGAATTTCTCTGCTTGCTGACTTAGGGAGGGTCGGGGTGTTGTTGAGAGTGGATTCTATATTCTCTAAGCTGGAAAGAAGGGGGGTTAAAGGTTGGATGAGTTGTTTTTTGATGATGTAATGAATAATCCAAAATAGAAAAATAAATAGGGTAATCAGTCCAATGAGTGCAACTAAAAAAATATTAAAAAGGGTTTCTTTGACAGATTGTAAAGAAATGGTGAGGCGAACTTTCCCGATAGGGTAATCGGTTAGGCTAATGGGCATGATAATGGTGAAACTGTTTTTTTGAAGGTTCGGTGTCTCTCGCTTGATATTGGCTAGAACT
>JALUXI010000088.1 GCA_027019045.1 Piscirickettsiaceae bacterium
ACCCTACAAAACCTCCTGCAAACCCATCCCCATCTCGACCGCCTCCTCATCGAACCCACAGGACTCGGTCATCCCGCTCAACTCATTGATACCTTACGACAAGCCACGCTTCCTCGCCCTCTCACCCTCCAAACCCAACTCTGTCTCCTCGACCCGCGTCAACTACAACACTGGGACAAATCCCCTGTTCTCCGAGACCTCGTCACCCTTGCCGACACCATCGTCCTCAATAAAATCGACCTCTGCGATCCACACACCCTCAAACAAGCCCAAAACCACTTGCAAACACTTTACCCGCCTAAAACACACATCATTCAAACCACAAAAGGTCAAATTTTCCCAGTCCCGCTACTTACTCAACCGCACCAATCCCCGCCATTTGTGATCTTAGAAGGGCTACAAACCCACCAACAACAGTGCCAAACCTCAGCACAAACCGAAGAACCGCCCCTGCCATCAGGTCTCCTAAAACGCTGCCATTTCACCACTGACACCTACCTCGCTATTGGCTGGCAACTCACGCCACACGCCCAATTTAACCGCATACAGCTCAAAAACTGGCTAACCACACTCCCGCTAGAACGAGGAAAAGGGCTGATTCGTACGGGTAAAAATTGGCAACTACTGCAAGCGACCACTGAACACATCCAATTCAACGACATTGCTTGGCGACAAGACAACCGATTAGAACTGATTCTCACCAACACTCAACTCAACCCGCTCACCCTAGAAACCCAACTCCTTAACACTCTGCATAAAGTTCACGCCAATACTTGACCCTTTCATAAGGTTTTTTGATAGAAGGCTATGATACAATAGCCTATTCAATTAAATTGTCGAAGGAAATTGCATGAGTAAACACATGCCCGATATCGCTTGTCAGCCGCACCAAGGCCCACAAGGTACACTCAACTGGGTCGGAATGAGTGGCATCGAACTGCCTATTTTGATTCAAACTGCTGAACAAGAAAGCATTCGTCTTTCTAGCCAAGCCCAAGCCTATGTCAGCTTGGACGACCCCAAAAGCAAAGGCATCCATATGTCTCGCCTTTATCTCATTTTGGACGAAATGGCGACACAAGAACCTCTGTCACCCGCACGCCTCAAAACCGTGCTAGAAGCCTTTATCGAATCACATAAAGCCCTCAGCCACAACGCTTTTGTTGAGTTCAAATTCGACTACTACGAACGCCGCCAATCGCTCAAATCCGATAACAGCGGCTGGAAACACTACCCCGCTCTCTTAAGAGGAGAAATGCGAAACGGCGCCTTTCACTGTGAAATCGGCATCACTGTCCCCTACTCCTCCACCTGTCCCTGTTCAGCAGCCCTCTCTCGCCAACTGATTCAAGAAGCCTTTGAAGCAAAATTCAAAGAAGGCTCGCTTCATTATCAAGAAGTACTCGATTGGCTCGGCACACCAGAAGGCATCTGCGCCACCCCACACAGCCAACGCTCCTATGCACAGGTTAAAGTCAAGGTATCAGAAAATACCGCTCTCAATCTATCAGAAATAATCAATCAAATTGAGAATGCACTTCAAACCCCCGTACAAGCGGCGGTCAAACGAGAAGATGAACAAGAGTTCGCCCGCCTCAACGCCAGCAACCTCATGTTCTGCGAAGATGCCGCCCGTCGTTTACAAAAAGCGTTGGACGCTGAAGGCTATGCCGATTATTGGGCACGCATCAACCATCTCGAAAGCCTCCACCCCCACGACGCCGTCGCCATCATCACCAAAGGCACCCCCAACGGCTTCCCCGACGACCCCAACCTGATGGGTACTCCCATCTAGTTAAAGGCTCAACCTGAAAGCAAAGCCTCAAATAACCATAAAAAACCCCAGCCCCGAAGCCATCGGGACTGGGGTTTTTAGCATTTTTTTGTTTCTATTTTTATCTTTCTATTTGCGGTCAAACTCCAAACGCGCACCAGGTGTAAATTCTGCAAACTCGCCCTGTGAATACATTAAGCGCCCATTTACAATCGTACTATGCACAGTCGATTTGAAAGTATGCCCTTCCCACGGTGACCATTTGCATTTGTAAAGATTATGCGCCTTGTCATCGGTATGCGGTTGATTCATATCCACCAGCACCAAATCTGCCCAATAGCCTTCTCGGATAAACCCTCGGTCTTGGATTTGATAGCGAGTCGCCACATTGTGTGCTACCTTTTCTACCACTGTGTAGAGATCAAACACCCCTTCATGCACTAAATCCAACAAAGCACTGAGCGACTGCTGCACCTGTGGCAAACCTGATGGCGCAGTGAAATAAGCATTCTGCTTCTCTTCCCAAGTATGCGGTGCATGATCCGTGGCAATAATATCAATGCGTCCCTCTTTCACCGCTTGACGAATCGCATCCCGATCTGACTGCTTCTTCACCGCAGGGTTACACTTTATCAAACTGCCACGGGTATCATAATCTTCATCGGTAAACCAAAGATGATGCACACACGCCTCGGCGGTAATCTTTTTCCCCGCCACTGGGCCTGGCTCGAACAGTGCCATCTCTTCTGCGGTGGTCAAGTGCAACACATGCAAATCTGCTCCTGTCTCTTTCGCCAACTGCACTGCAAAAGAGGAGGACTTGTAACACGCTTCACGGCAACGAATCTCAGGATGTAACCTCATCGGTACATTCTCGCCATACTGACGACGATACGCCTCCTCCTGTGCTTGAATCATCGGCGTATCTTCACAATGAGTGGTAATCAAAACGGGCGAATGGGTAAAAATATCTCGTAACGCCTGCTCTCGATCCACCAACATATTGCCTGTCGATGCCCCCATAAAAATCTTCACACCACAGGCTTGATTTGGGTCAAGCGCCTTCACCTCCTCGATATTGTCATTGGTCGCCCCCAGATAAAAACTATAATTCGCCCAAGACTTGGTCGCCGCCATTGCAAACTTCTCTTCCAACGCAGCCAAAGTCACCGTCGGTGGCTTCACATTCGGCATATCCATAAAACTGGTCGTCCCACCAGCAATCGCCGCCTTTGACTCGGTAGCGATATCCCCCTTCTTCGTCAACCCTGGATCCCGAAAATGCACCTGATCATCAATCATCCCAGGCAAACAGTGCAATCCCAGCGCATCAATCACCTGATCCGCTTCTGCATCAATAGAGTGGGCGATTTTTTCAATTCGTCCCGATTGAATCAGAATATCCGCAACTTGACTATTGTTTTCATTGACCAAAGTTGCCTGTTTAATTAGAATGGAAGCCATCAGTATTATCCTTTTTAAGTG
>JALUXI010000089.1 GCA_027019045.1 Piscirickettsiaceae bacterium
ATCACTCATATCCCGAATGTCTTTTCCACTGACCAAATAAACCAGCGACTCTTCAATATTGCGGGCATGATCTGACATTCTTTCTGCAGCACGCAGCGCAAAAATCAATTCCAAAACACAAGTTGCCTCAGGCCCACCCTGTCGTACTCTTTCTGTTAAGTCAGCTAAAACCTTTTTATACAGCTCGTCTAGGCTATCCTCTTCCATAATCACCTCTTGAGAATGCAGCAAACTTAAACGAGCAAATCCATCTAGAGACATCCGTAACATTTTTAATGAACGAGCACTTATTTCAATTAAATGTTCTAACCCAGAAACCTGTGTACAGCTCAACCCTTTATCCGCCATCCCTATGACAAACTTAGCCAACTTAACGGATTCATCTCCCATACGCTCCAAATCCACCGCCATTCGAATCGCAGAAAGAATAAGGCGTAAGTCCAGTGCCGTCGGTTGTTGTCGAGCTAAAATGCGTGCACAATGCGTATCAATTTCGACCTCTTGGCGATTCACCTCCTTATCTAACTCGACCACTTTTTTGGCCAAATCACCATCATTTTTCTGCAATGCCTCAATCGCACACTCAATTTGCTTTTCAACCATGCCGCCCATTTCTAAAATATGGTTAAAAATTGCTTCCATACTCGCATTCATTGCCCCTGAAATATGTCTTGTAAAATCCTTGCGATCCATGATCATGCTCTCCTTATCTTTAATTTGCAATGATAATGATACCTTATCAATATGACAATGAGGTTGCAATTTTCTCCAACCAAGACCGCCAGCATTTCAACTTTGGTGCCAAAATGCACCAATAAATACCATTAATTCTCTTAATCACTCACTCACAAACCGCTCATCGCCCACTTTAACCCCAATAAATTCATACCCTTATCCCATAAATAAAAAAAATTGGCGCTCTGGCATAAATCCCGCTATCATTAGTTTTGTCATTTTTTGGTGTGTCTCCTATTATGAGCGACACCCAACACAACAAAATTTAACCCACAAACAAGGATGAAATCAAAATGCCTCAAGCAATTCTTGATACGATCAAAGAAAACGACATCAAATGGATTGATTATCGTTTTACCGACACGCATGGTAAAGAGCAGCATGTCACTGTCCCCGCCTCTTCTATTGATGAAAGCACTTTTGTTGATGGTGAAACCTTCGATGGTTCATCAGTTGCAGGCTGGAAAGGCATCAATGACTCTGACATGATCTTAATGCCTCAAACCGACGGCTACTTCATTGACCCATTTACCAATGATCCCACTTTGATTATTCGTTGTATGATTATTGAGCCTGCGACGATGGAAGCTTATGAAAAAGATCCTCGTGCGGTAGCGAAAAAAGCAGAAGCTTACCTTAAATCAACTGGCATTGCAGATGCAGCCTTCTTTGGTCCAGAGCCTGAATTCTTTGTTTTTGATGATGTTCGCTGGGGCTTGGATATGTCTGGTTCTTTCGTTAAGATTGACTCTGACGAAGCTTCATGGAACAGCGAAAAAGTTTATGCTGACGGAAATGTTGGACACCGTCCAAGCGTCAAAGGCGGTTACTTCCCAGTTCCTCCAGTTGATCAGCTTCACGAAGTGCGTGCTGACATCTGTGCAATGGCTGAAGCGATGGGACTTCGCCTTGAAGCACATCACCACGAAGTGGCCACAGGTGGTCAGTGTGAAATCGCCGTTGCGGGAAACACTTTGACGGCTAAAGCTGATGAAGTACAGATGCTTAAGTATGCGGTACACAACACTTGTCATGCGCTCGGCAAAACTGCAACTTTCATGCCTAAGCCAATCGTAGGGGATAACGGTAACGGCAT
>JALUXI010000090.1 GCA_027019045.1 Piscirickettsiaceae bacterium
ACCTAACCATGGGGCTTGCGGATGGTTGCGGTGGGTAAAGAGGCGTAAGGTGAGTTGATATAAAATCCAGTTGCTCAATGCATAGAGCAGAATAGGCAGCACCCGCATCCCAAAGTCGCTAGGGAAAACGAGAGCAGGCAGGGCATTCAACCAACCCACCATCGGCGGGTGGTCAAAATAGCTCCAATCTAGGTGCAGTCCATAAAGGGCATAATGCGCCTCATCCACGCTCAAATTCACTCGACCTGCCAGCAAAAAATGCAATAGCGAAAGCCCCGCAATTAACCAGAGTGCAGGGCGATGGGATGACCAAGTTTGGGGGAAAAGAGGTGGGGACACGGTTATAACTGATTTTTAGGATAAAGAGATTCTATTATAGTGTTTCGAGTCTAAATGATGCTTGCAAAGATTAGAAGGTACACGGGTTTTCTTGTTTAAGCCTTTCTGATAACCAAACTTTTATAATCGACTCTCTGGTCACTCCTATTTTTTGTGCTTCTTTATCTAGTGCCTCAAGCATCCATTGCGGGAAGCGAATGTTGATCTCTTGGGTTAATTTTGACATATCTTGAACGGGGGTGGCAGAGGAAAAATCCAGATAATCTGTGATATCTTCACCCTCATCAAATTTTTGATCAAAGGCTTTAGCTGATATTGACTTCATAGTGCTTTTCCTCATTTTTTCTGCAACGCCTGACACTGATTATTCGGATACTTTGCTGCCGAAATGTAAAAATGGCAATAAAACATTTATTTTTGAGTTTAGAAATTAACGCATATCGGGTTTCATCACCAACAATATTAGCAGGTACGATTAAGGCCTTTGGATCTTGCCAAAGCAGTTGTGCTTCAATAAAATCGATACCATGTTTTTCTTTATTGATATGGCTTTTATTCTCATCATACTCAAATTTCATATCAAGACCAAGCTGATTTGATCAGCACCTCCTTAAAACCACTGCACAATGTCTTCCAATGGCTGACGGGTTTTAGGTTTGGGGGGATTGACTCGGTAGCCAAAGGCACACATGACGCTGATTTGGAAAGTGTCGGTATCCACGCCAAAGTCCGTTTTAAGCAGTTCATTCACTGCTTGCTGTTGAAAGCCTTCCACAGGGCAGCTATCAATGCCCATGCTGGCGGCAAGCGTCATCATATTGGCAAGGGTGATATAGGTTTGCTTGCATGCCCAATCAAACATGGCTCTATCTGATTCGAGCAGATTAAAGTCTGCTTCTTGAAAGGTACGGTAGAACTGTTGGCGTTTGGCGATATGCGCTTCTGGTAGGTGATGAATATCTCGCATCATATGCTGGATATAGTCACTGTCATAACGCATTGACTGGGCGGTGCGAGCCAGAATCATCACAAAGTGGCTGGCAGTATCAAGGGTATTTTGTGCGCCCCAAGTGAGCGGCTTGAGCTTGGCTCTTAATTTGGGATCTTGCACCACTAAAAACTTCCAAGGTTCATAGCCAAAGGAGCTAGGACTTAAGCGCCCCACTTCTAAAAGGGTTTGGAAAGTCTCTTCTGGAATCTTTTTCTCACCATCCATGATTTTACAGGCATGACGTTCATTCATCACCGTTAACACTTCACTTGCGGTACAGGTTGTCATGGCGTTTACTCCTTGTTAGGGGTTGAGATGGGCATTTTAGCGGTTTGAGGACGGGTAATAAAGTAGCTCCCAAGCAAAATCGGCAGAGCGCCCAGGACTTGATTGAGCGTGGGCGGTTGATTGAGCAGCCAATAAGAGAGCAGCATGGTAAAAATGGGGGCAAAGGCGTAGAGGGCGTTGACCTTGGTAATGGGCAGCAGATGGAGTGCCTCAATCCATAAAATTTTGCCCACCACAAAGGCTAAAGCACCGATTAAAAACAGCCAAGGGAGTTGCTGCCAAAGCAGTTGCAGAGTGGGTTGCGGTTCAAGCCAAACGGCTAATAGGTAGAGAAAAGGCAGGGCAAGCAGACTGCGGACAAACAAAATGCTCATTGGGCTAACCTGTTTTCTCGCTTGTTTTTGATAATGATTGGCCAAAGGTGCAATCAAGCTGGCTAGCAGCACCAAACCATCGCCGATATTGAGGTGAAAATCTTTTGGAAACAGCACAATCACCGCCCCAAGCGTCATCAAAATCACTCCGACTAAATGTACACGATTCAGCTGTTCTTCTTGCCGTCGACCAAAAAACAGATAGGCAAACAGCACCTGCAAAAACAGAATCAACGCCACATGATTCGGTGTAGTGAACTTCAGTGATAGAAAAACCAGAATATAGAGGCTGGTAATGGTGAGGCTCACCATAAATAGGTTGAAATAAGCCGCACTCCGTTTCAATTCAGACAACTGCTTGCGTTGCCATAGCAGAAAAAATAGCAGCATAGCAGCAATGGTTAAGCTGTAAAAATAGGTATAAATTGCGCCTAAAGCCTGTACCGACAATAATGCCAAAATTGGAAACCACCCATCAATCAGTGTCAAGCTGATGGCATAGAGTTCCCCTTTGAGTTGAGGTTGAGAAATTTGGGGCATAAAACATACTGGTTTTGTAAAAGAGAGATGATACTGGAGATTCAGTTAGAATGACAATATTGTTAAGAAAGTGCTGATTAAATCCCTTGGCTTAGCCCCCTTCGGGCGGGGCTTTAAGGGGGCAGCATCAAAGTTGGGCTTTTTGACAAGGGCTTGCCATTGCCTGCAAAGCCCGCCTAGAATCTGCCCCCTTCCCCCTTAAAGTCCCTCTCGAGCTCAAGAGATTTAATCAGCACTTCCTTAAGCTTGTTAGGGTGTGTATTCTATGGAATAATGCGAATTCAAAAAGAAGAGGTTTTCATGAAATTCGCCATTTTTCCTTATGCGATACATTGTACTTTTGATCAAGGTGGGGTCGTACCTCATTATCCCGCTTCCATGTTACGAGGGGCGTTTGGCTATGCATTGAAGCAGGTGAGCTGTATGTTGCCTAAGACAGCCTGTGAGGGTTGCCCACTGAAACAGAGTTGTCCCTATATTCAAGTTTTTCAGCCACAGATATTAAAGTCAAACATCGCCACACCCTATCTGATTCAACCCGTTCATCTTGGTAAACAAGTGGTGGAACCTCATCAGTCCTATGTTTTCCATTTTATGCTGTTAGGTGAAGCAGCCAATGCTCAGTTGCCGCTATTGATCTATGCTTGGCAAAAGGCATTAAAAAAAGGGTTGGGAAAGCAGCGAATGACCGCAC
>JALUXI010000091.1 GCA_027019045.1 Piscirickettsiaceae bacterium
GCTGGCTTCATCAGTGAACAGTGAGAAGGTACACTCACCGATAACATCACTACTTTTTTCGCACCCGCTTCTTGTAACAGAGGAATGGCCTTTTCCACAGCCTCTTTGTAACCTGCAATGACGACCTGACCAGGCGAATTAAAGTTTGCAGGTTCAACAATGCCCTCCACTTCAGCACAGACCTTGGCGACTGCCTCATCTTCCAGCCCAATCACTGCCGCCATGGCACCATCCCCTGGCTCCACAGCCAGTTGCATCAAACGCCCTCTTTCAGCCACCAGCTCAATCCCTTGTGCAAAATTGATACTGCCTGCTGCGACCAGTGCAGTGTACTCACCCAATGAATGCCCTGCCATATAGGCGGGTGCCACTTCCACTTCATCGGAAAGCACTTTATAGGTCGCATAGCCTGCAGCCAGCAAAGCAGGTTGCGTGACTTGGGTTTGGTTCAACTTCTCTTCAGGACCATTCTGCACAATCTCCCACAAATCATAGCCTAAAATATGAGAGGCTTCTTCATAAAGTGTTTTGACTTGTGGAAAATTGACTGCTAAATCAGACATCATGCCCACTGACTGTGAACCTTGACCTGGAAAAATAAAACCGTATGACATTGTCTATTCCTTTTTATGAAGAGGGCGTTAGTACTTAATCAGGGCTGAACCCCAAGTGAATCCGCCACCGAAGGCTTCCAACAGTAAAGTTTCACCGCGTTGGATGCGACCATCTCTGACCGCTTCATTCAATGCCAGAGGCACCGACGCACTAGAAGTGTTTGCATGACGATTCACTGTCACCACTGCTTGATTATCTTTTAGCCCCAGCTTTTTAGCCGTCGCTTTAATAATGCGTAAATTGGCTTGATGCGGCACCAGCCAATCTAACTCTTCCTTCGCCATCCCATTTGCTTCAAGCGTCTCTTTTGCTACACGACTCAAAGTATTGACGGCCACCTTAAAGACTTCATTGCCTTTCATCTGCATGGTGCGTTCGGCAATATCATCCGTTTTGGGTTGCTTAGAAGGACCAGAAGGCACATGCAACAGTTCCTCGTACTGGCCATCAGCATGAATGTGCGTAGAAAGAATACCAGGCTCTTCAGAAGCTTCAAGCACCACTGCACCTGCCCCATCTCCAAATAATACACAAGTATTACGATCTTGCCAATTGGTAATACGAGAGATGGTTTCTGCACCGACCACCAATACCTTAGAGGCGGAACCTGTGCGAATAAATTGGTCTGCCACACTTAACGCATAGACAAAGCCAGCACACACCGCTTGCACATCAAAAGCTGGCGCCCCATGATTGCCAAGCCGTGCTTGCAGCATGGTGGCGGTTGAAGGGAAGATTTTATCAGGCGTCGTCGTCGCCAACACAATCAAATCCAACTCTTCCGGTTGCATATTTGCTGCTTCCAACGCCTGTCTCGCTGCTTTCTCAGCTAAGTCACAAGTCGTTTCATCTGATGCGGCGATATGACGTTGCTCAATTCCTGTGCGTTCACGAATCCACTCGTCACTGGTTTCAACCATCTTTTCTAAATCGACATTGGTCAATATTTTCTCGGGCAGATAGCCCCCAGTCCCGATGATGCGACTATACTGCTTAGATTGTGAGGGGTTTTGAGTCATAACAAATTCTTTTTCTTATTTAGTCGAAGGATTATGCAGATTCTACACCATCAAGTACAGTGACTTCAGGCGTTAAAATCTGCTCTACTTCTGATGCAATCAAACCTGGAACATCTTTAATGACCTCTTTACGAGCCTCTTCAATGGCACAACGGAAACCAAAGACATCTGTACCACCGTGACTTTTAATCACGATCTTTTTTAATCCCAAAAGGGAAGCGCCATTATACCGCCGTGGATCGACTTCTTCTTTAAAAGATTTCAAAACGGGATAAGCCAACAAAGCCAACAATTTCGTCAACACATTGCGTTTAAAGGCTTTTTTCAAATAAAATGAGATCATCTTAGCCACCCCTTCGCTGGATTTTAAAGCAATATTACCATCAAATCCATCGCAAGCGATTACATCAAATCCCCCTTTAAAGATATCATCGCCTTCAGCATAACCCTGATAGTTAATCTGAGTACGCTTCAAAATCTCATTGGCATCTTTAATGCGTTGATGCCCTTTAATCTCTTCTTCCCCAATATTCAACAACCCTACTTTAGGCTGGGGATTATTGTCTAATGCCTTCGCAAGCACCTCACCCATGACAGCGAACTGCGCCAAATTTTCTCCATCCGAACCGATATTCGCCCCTAAATCTAGCATATACACATGGCCCCTCATAGTGGGGAGCGCGGTACAAATAGCAGGTCTTTCAATACCAGGTAAAGTTTTGAGTACAAACTTAGAAACTGCCATTAAAGCTCCCGTATTCCCAGCGCTAACACATGCTTGAGCCATATCAGACTTCACCTGATTCAGTGCAATTCGCATGGAAGATTGGCGTTTATTACGCAACGCTACAGAAGGCTTATCATCCATTTCGATGACTTGTTCGGCATGAATAACGGAGAGTCGCTCTGCGTCGTATTGATACGCCTGCAGTCGCTGTTTGATTTCAGATTCTTGACCCACCAATTGAATATGGAGGTCGGCGTGGCGTTCTAATGCTTCTATGGAAGCGGGCAGCGTCACGGCTAAACCGTGATCCCCACCCATTGCATCAATGGCAATCGTAATTTTCAAGACAGTAAACCCTTACTTGAGAGCTTTGTATGAGTGGGACACGAGAGAAAAAAGAGATAAAATTTCTCGAATCAAGGCGGCAAACGCAGGTAACAACCCGTTATTGCCAAGTTTTTCAACGAAGATTCGGGGGATTTTAGCCTTTTTTATCCGTGTAACCATCTCGTGCAAAGCTCTCTACTTATCTTGAACAACTTTTTTGCCTTTGTAATACCCATCAGCAGTCACATGGTGACGACGATGAACTTCACCTGTAGTTTCATCTACAGTCAACGAAGGACCTGAAAGTGAATCGTGTGAACGACGCATACCACGCTTAGATGGGGTTTTACGATTTTGTTGAACAGCCATAATGTTCTCCTAAACTACAACCCTTTTAGAAACCCTTGAGCAAGTGGCATAAAAACCAGTAAACAAAGATTTCTTCTTGGGTTTAAAAACAAAAAGAGAGACTGCGACTCACTGACGCAATCTCTCCAAGAAAAAACTATTTTTTTGACTTTAAAGCTTCCAGAGCCGCAAAAGGGTTTTCGCGCTTCTGCTCCTCTTCAATCTCCTGAACCGATTCACTCGCTGCGGCTTCTGCCACCTCTTCCAGTGGCACATCTTCCCAACCGAGTGCCGCCGTCTCATCAATAGGCGACAAAGGAATCGACAATAACAATTCATCCTCAACCAAGTCATACAGAGAGATTCGATCCTCTGTCAACTCGTAAACTTCGATCTCTTCAGGAAGCTCTTCTGCCAGCGCCATACTCTCTGCAAATACCCCTTTCACCTGTGAACTCACAGGCAAATCAAATGGTTGCAGTGAACGCTGACAAATCAAGGAAAGCGTTGTCTCCAACTTCATCTCAAAGGCCGGGAATTTCAATGTCTTATCATAATAAAAAGACATCTCCACCTTAACTTGCCTCTCTTCTTCCCTCTCTGCCAACTGTGCTTTCAAACGAGGAAAAGCACTTTGGTTGACACTCGCTTTAATTTGCTTATGATGATTTACAAAATTAATGGGGTCGATGAAATTTGGAAGCTTGTCAAACATAGCGGCGAATCATACGCATTTACCGCCCAAATGTCAATTCAATTTTTACCCCTTTTAACAACCTTTTCAACCTATTAAAAACTATCGGAAAAAACTCAAAAAATGCTAAATTCCCCAGTCCTGTCTCACCCAAAACTGCCATCCTCCGCTTGCCCAAAACTCACGCTTGCCTCCACCTCCCCTTTTCGCCAGCAACTGCTACAGAAATTGCATCTGCCTTTCGACACCGCCAAACCTGAAGTGGATGAAACCCGCCTCGCAAATGAACCCGTCAAGCAGATGGTGCAACGCCTCAGCCGCCTTAAAGCCGAGGCGGTTGCCAATCAAACAACTAATGCAAGACTGGTGATTGGCTCCGACCAAAGCGCCGTCTTAAATGGAGAGGCACTGGGTAAACCCCATTCATTTGAAAAAGCGTTTGAACAACTTAAAGCCATGCAAAGACAATCTATCTTCTTTTACACAGGACTCTGCGTAATTGATACTCAAACGGGTAAGGCTTATGAAGCCTTAGATACGACTGAAGTGGTTTTTCGTCATCTGAGTGACAAAGCAATCAAAACCTACTTGGAAATTGAACAACCTTTCAACTGTGCGGGGAGTTTTAAATCTGAAGGGCTGGGTATTACGCTTTTTGAAGCGATTCACACCCAAGACCCCAATGCATTGATTGGACTCCCCTTGATCCAGCTCACAACTATTTTGAATAAAATAGGGTATGAACTGCCTATTCACTGTTAAGTGTGATTAGGCGTGCAGTTTTTGCCCACTCTGGGCAACAGCCAATCTTTTAATTGCTGCAAGTCATCGGCATACACCACAGGATGAAACTGCTTTAAGCGCTCTAGGGTATGCACACCATGCGTCATCGCAATGCTATCCATGCCAATTTTTTGTGCCATCAGCAGATCAAATTCTGTATCACCGATCATCACCGCTTTGTCTACTGGAACCTTCAACTCTTCTAAAATCTGCTGCAACATTAAAGGGTCTGGCTTTGAAGCCGCTTCAACTGGCGTTCTGGTGATATCAAAATAGCTTTCAAAGCCCACTTCTGCTAATACCTGATTCAAGCCTCGACGACTTTTTCCCGTGGCAATTGCTACCTTAGCACCTGATGCTTTCAATGCCTTTAATAAGTCCTCGGCTCCTTCAAACGGTTGCATCAACACATCCGAGTCTTCTAAAAAGTGTTTTGAATACGCCGATGCCATTTTTTCGACCTGCTCGGGTGACGCATCAGGATATAACCCCAGAATTGCATACTCCAGACTTAACCCAATAATCTGCTTACTCTCTTCATCTGACAGCACGGGCAAGCCCACATCTTCGGCCGCATGTTGAATCGCCGCAACAATGCGTGCCTCCGAATTCATCAAGGTGCCATCCCAATCAAAAATGACCAGTTCATAGCACTTCTGATCTGATTGATGACCTGCATCCATCTCATTTTGCTGAGATACATGAGGCACACTACTCGGTCGAGGGTTAGGTTCTACTTCTCTTTTCATTTTCATTCTCCTAATTTTTGAAAAAGTGTCGTCCATGTTTGATCTAGTGGGGCTTCCACCTCCATCCACTCATCAGTAACAGGGTGATAAAAACCCAACTGATGAGCATGCAACGCTAGCCGCTTAAAGCCGAGTTGACGAAACGACTTATTGACCGCTTTATCGCCATACTTCTCATCCCCAATAATGGGATGCCCCATGGATTGGGCATGCACTCGAATTTGGTGGGTGCGACCTGTTTTTAGCCGAACTCGTACCAAGTCACATGCGCCAAAGCTTCCATCAAAAGACTGCTCAACCTGAAAGTAACTGACCGAAGGTTTCCCTTCTTTATTGACTCGTACAACTCGCTCACCCGACTGCAGGGTATTTTTTAATAAAGGCAGGTCAATCTTCTGCTTGTTTTTAGGCCAATGCCCCGCCACCAGTGCCAAATACTGTTTTTTTAACTTATCTTCGCGCACCTGAGCATGCAACGCCTTTAAAACAGACGCTTTTTTTGCCAGCAAAATACAGCCAGAAGTATCCCGATCCAAACGATGCACCAACTCCAAGCGTTTTGCCAAGGGACGCAATGCTCGCACTAGCTCAATCAACCCCCAATTAATCCCACTGCCTCCATGCACCGCAATACCGCTGGGTTTATTGATCACCATCAAATCCGCATCTTCGTACAAAATCGCCGCTTCAATTCGTGCCATCTGTTGCTTTGGCAACGAAACCTCTGTCTTCTCTGGCACCCTCACAGGGGGAATCCGCACCACATCCCCCGCCTGAATACGGGTGTTCTGCTTAACACGCCCCTTATTAACCCGCACTTCACCTTTTCGGATAATGCGATAAATCAGCGTTTTCGGCACCTGCCTTAAATGCCGCATTAAAAAATTATCTAACCGCTGCCCTGCGTCCTCTTCTGTCGCTTCAATAAAACGAACGCCGTTTGGTTTCTGTTCTGGTTTTGTCATGTAAATA
>JALUXI010000092.1 GCA_027019045.1 Piscirickettsiaceae bacterium
AGAGCTTTGCACGAGGTGGCTACACGGATAAAAAAGGCTAAAATTTCCCGACGCTTCGTTGAAAAACTTGGCAATAGCTGGCTATTACCTGCGTTTTCCGCCTCGATTCGAGAAATTTTATCTCTTTTTTCTCTCGCGCCCCACTCGCACAAAGCTCTCGTTAAAAATAAAGCGTAGTTTACCAAACTTTCGCCTCCTTTCGGTTTGCACTTCCTTAAGGAGAATGATATATTTACCAAGCTTTTGTCACTGAACCAATAAAACATACAAAAGAAAGAATTACCCTAAAAAATATACTTAAGCCTTGTGCTTAAGTAACCAAAGATTAACTGCGTCAAGCAGGGTTAAGAAATTCCCAGCCGCCGCCTCATCTTGGATGAGTGACTGTAAGACGACTGGTTGAATGACACGGGGTTACAGAAAAACAGACAGGTACAAAATAAATTCAAGCAAGCGAAAACACGCTTGCTTAATTGGCTAAGAGCAGATGTGCATTCCTGCTCGACAAAGAAATGCAACCACAACTTATTGATTTTTAATGATTCCTTGGTGAAGATCTATTTTAATGACACCAAAAAAATCAAATACTGGCACAAAGACAAACTCTGACTAAATATGATTGCCAGTCCTCCTGCATAAGATGCCCACCTGATGCACTTTTCGAGTGACTTCCCGTTATTGCACCTGCTATGATGCCCTAACCAGAAGAGACACACATGAAAAGAATGCTCATCAATGCGACGCAACCCGAAGAGGTGCGCATCGCTCTTGTTGATGGTCAAAAACTATACGACCTAGACATCGAAACCCCTCAACAACAGAAGAAAAAAGCCAATATTTACAAAGGGATCGTCACTCGTATCGAACCGAGTCTTGAAGCCGCCTTTGTCGATTATGGTGCAGAACGCCACGGTTTTTTACCCTTTAAAGAAGTTGCGGAAGAGTACTATCCAGAAGGGCAAACCAACCCCCATAATCTCTCAATCAAAGATGTATTGAAAGAGGGGCAAGAAATTATTGTTCAAGTTCAAAAAGAAGAGCGCGGCAATAAGGGGGCGGCACTCACCACTCAAATCACCCTAGCGGGTCCTTATGTGGTTATGATGCCAAATAACCCCAAAGCGGGCGGCATCTCACGCCGTATCGAAGGGGGAGACCGCTCTGAAATTCGAGACACTTTAAGAGAAATCGACCTGCCTGATGGTATGGGGTTGATTATCCGTACCGCAGGTGTCGGCAAAACCCCTGAAGAGCTACAATGGGGTGTCAACTACCTTGTTCACCTTTGGGAAGCAATCAAAAAAGCGGCAGAAGAAAAGCCTGCTCCTTTCCTGATTCACCAAGAGTCCGATATTGTCATCTTGGCGATTCGTGACTACCTCCGTCAAGACATTGGCGAAATCATTATTGACGATATGCCCACCTTCTATAAGGCGCGTGACTTTATTCAACATGTCATGCCGCAACAGGTCAACAAGGTCAAGCCTTATCAGGATGAAAAAATCCCCCTGTTTACTCGATATCAGATTGAATCACAGATTGAAACCGCCTACCAAAGAGAAGTCGTACTCCCCTCAGGTGGCGTCATCGTCATTGATATTACTGAAGCCTTAACTGCCATTGATATTAACTCTTCGCGTGCTACCAAAGGCGGCGACATCGAAGAGACGGCGTTCAATACCAATATGGAAGCGGCTTGTGAAATCGCCCGTCAATTGCGTTTAAGAGACTTGGGGGGACTAGTCGTCATTGACTTTATCGATATGCACTCCAGCCGTCATCAGCGAGAGGTGGAAAATGCCATGCGTGATGCGGTCAAGCCTGACCGTGCCAGAGTGCAGATTGGCAAAATTTCTCGTTTTGGTCTGCTCGAAATGTCTCGCCAGCGTTTGCGCCCCTCCATTGAAGAATCTACTCAGATCGTCTGCCCACGCTGTAAAGGCGTCGGCGTGATTCGAGGTGTGGAATCACTTGGTTTATCCATTCTTCGTTTGCTTGAAGAAGAATCCCTCAAAGAGAATACCAAACGCATTATGGTGCAACTGCCTGTGGATGTTGCTACCTTCTTACTCAATGAGAAACGGCAGCATCTGACACGGATGGAAGACCAGCACAATCTGCATATCCTGATTGTGCCAAATGAACATCTCGAAACCCCTCAATACCTGATTGAGCGCACCCGCCTTAACGAAGAGTTGCCTGATCAAGCGAGCTATGAAGCGAAGGAAATTATCACGCCATCACTGGAAGAGATGAGCCAAGAAAAGGCTGCACCTGAAAAAGAAGAGCCTGCAATTAAGAGTATTCAACCTGAAATGCCTGCTCCGCTGATTGAAAAAGCACAAGCAGCTCAAGCAGGGACAACAGAAGAAAAACCAAGTTTAATTAAACGGATTTGGCAATTCTTTGCGGGCGAAGAGGAAGAAGAGGTCAAAACACCAACGGCAAAGAAAAACAATACTCGCCGCCGTAGCAATAAAAATGACCGTCGTAAAGGTCGAAATGGTGAGCGCAATGACCGTAATGGCAACCGAAACAGCCGTTCACGAAATGACCGCAATGACCGAAATAATCAGCGAAACGATAATAATCGTCAGCAGAACGGGCAAAAACAGAGTATCCGTGAGCAGAACATTGCTCAACGGGAACAGCAAGCCCAGCAGAAAACGCAACAGCAAACCGAAGCGCAAGCTCAACCGTCCGCCACGGCAGAAGCGGTTAAAAACGATAAAGCTGCTGAAGTGGCTACCGCAGCGGCTGCAACTTCTGCAACCAAAGAAACCCCGAGAAATCGCCGCCGTCGGAATAATACCCGCACTTACAACAGTCGCCGCCGTGCACCTCAAAATGCACATAGCCTATCGGTCAATTCCGAAGAGCTAGAAGCCAACGCACCAGTTGTGGTGGTTGAAGAAGTGGCTGAAGTGGTCGAAACCGTTGTGGTTGCAGAACCTGCTGCTGAAATGATCGAAGCGACTGAAGTAACAGCACCTTCTGAAGTGAAAGCAGAAGCCGACACCAGCACAACGGAATCTTCCGCTGAAGAACAAACCCCTCAACTGCCCCTCATGGTTGAAGAGGTTAAGGAACCAGCAGAGGTAGACACCACCCCTCAGCCTGAAGCAGTAGAAGCCAAAACGACTGAAGCAAGTGGGACTGAGACTCAAAAAACTGAAGCTGATCTGACTGCATCAACAACTTCAAATGACGCTTCTCCACAAACGAGTCAAGAGACGGACGCTTCTGATCAAAATTCGGAAAAGGTCAGTAACGGTTAATTCTGTTCAATCAACGCGAAAAAACGCGTTCTAAAACAAAAAAGCGCAACTCAAATTGAGTTGCGCTTTTTTATTGGCTGATGATGATTGATGAGCCGTCTAAAACTTATAGTTGACCCCCATTTCATACTGCCAATCATCCTCTTTCAGATTTAAATAAGGCTTAGAGTCATGTTTATAATTAATTGTCATCGTGGTCGCAAGGTTCCCTATCAATTGATTAGTCAAATTCCAATTTGCAATAGTGCGATTATTTTCCCACTCATTGACCTTTGGTTGAAAATAGACACTGAAGCCCATTTTTGCCTGTTTAGATAAATCATAACTCCCCTCTAGCATCCAATTAAAACGATAAATTTTAGACTTCTCATACTCTTTAACGCCATTAGGTTCCACTTCATCCGCTTGCTCATCTTCATAAAAAATAGAGGCCGCAAACACCCCTTTAAAAGCTTGAGCCTGCCTTTTCCAACGGCCACCCGCTCCTACAATAAACCGCTTTTTATTTGCAATATAAGGCGACCGTTCATATTGGGTATAAAGCTCCCAAGCCCTATTTGAGTCAATCCAATCAGTATGACGAAGGTGTAGGAATTTATTTTCATCATTTCCCACCCCATTGGACGCACTATAATCATAACTTGCTAACATTAACTCAACATGACCGCCATGCACATACTGAAGTCCAAGATTCACACTCTCTTGCAAATTATCTGTATTTCCAGACTTACCCGAAAAATTCAGTGATAAACTTCCACCCACCCCCTGCACACTATCATCCAGTTGTAAATCTTCGATATTCACAATCGCACATGCTGGCAAGCTCACCAAAGCCATTACGATTCCTACAAATAAACGCATACCCCCCCCTTACTCTCCTAAAGAAACATGATAATGCGGATCTTCCGAGATATTCACCTCAACCAAATCTCTTGCATCATGTAAAAGCTGACGACATTCAGGGCTCAGGTGCTTCAATACCAACCGTTTCCCCAATTTTTTATAGCGCCGAGTCAATTTATCAATTGCTTCCACGCCAGTATGATCATACACTCGAGAATATTTAAAATCGACTTTTACACAATCCGGATCACTTTTAGGATCAAACATCTCAATAAAATTCTGCGCTGAAGCAAAGAATAGCGGGCCATAAACGGTATAAGTTTTAACTCTTTTACCCTCTATCTCCTCTTCTTTGGTCTCCACCATCACCCTTTGGGCATGTTGCCAGGCAAAGACCAAAGCCGAAACAATCACCCCAGCGACCACCGCCACTGCCAAATCAAAGACCACCGTTAAAACCGTCACCAAAATCATCACCGCTGCATCGGCTTTGCTAATGCCCCGCATAATATTCCAGCTTGACCAATCAAAGGTGGCAATGACCACCACAAACATCAGCCCAACCAAAGCGGCCACAGGAATTTTGGCGATATAGGGTGAAAGCGCAAGCACAATCAACAACAACATCAATGCTGCCGTGATCCCAGATAAACGCCCTAGTCCACCCGAACGGATATTGATCAGTGACTGCCCAATCAAAGCGCAGCCGCCCATGGTACTAAACATCCCCGCGGTCACATTGGCACACCCCAAAGCAACACACTCACGATTTGCCTGCCCACGGGTCTGAGTAATATCATCGATTAGCGTCATCGTCAGGAGCGATTCCGTCGTCCCTACAATCGTCAAAATCAATGCATAAGGCAGCACAATCCACAAGGTCTCCCAAGTAAAAGGCACCATGGGAATATGAAATCCATTTAATTGTGGATCATTCGGATCACCAAAAAATAGGGTATGCAGGGTGCCAGAAATCTCCGCCTTATCCCCCACCGTGACCGTGTCAATATTAAAAAACATCACCACTAAGGTAATAATCACAATGGATGCCAAGGCAGAAGGTATGGCCTTAAAAAACTTAGGCAGAATATAGATAATTGCCATACTCGCCACCACCAATGCCAACATTGTCTGCATCCCATCACCGCTCAGCCACTGACCATCAGGGGTTTTAAATTGATTGAGCTGCGCCAAAAAGATAATAATCGCCAATCCATTGACAAAGCCTAGCATCACCGGCTGCGGTACCATGCGAATAAAACGCCCCCACTTCATCACACCGATGACCACCTGAAAGATTCCCATCAAAACAACGGCCGCAAATAGATATTCCGCCCCATGCTCTGATACTAAGCTCACCATCACCACCGCCAGCGAACCCGCAGCCGCTGAAATCATGCCAGAGCGCCCACCAAATGCAGCGGTAATGAAGCCAACAATCACCGCAGCAAACATCCCAACTAAGGGATTCACCCCTGCGACAAAAGAAAACGCAACCGCCTCAGGCACCAAAGCCAAAGAGACTGTCACCCCAGACAACACATCATTTTTATAGCGTTCCCAACCTGTTGCTGTGGCTTCTACCGTTCGCATCTTTTACACCCTTTCATAAAATTTAAAAACGCAGTATTATAAACCATTCCAACCAACGAGGAGCTTCAAACCAAAATGTGGATTCATCATATCGGCGAAATTATGATTGGCGTTTTCCTTGCACTCATCATTCTGCACTTTATTTTACATATCATTTTTAAAATCCAACGCCGCAATCTAGATAATAAACAGACATCACAAAAATCATCAAATGACACTTAAAAATCCCTTGTAACTATTCTGCAGACACCGTGACTGCTCAGATTACCCCTGAAATTCGTCAATTTAAGCCGGAAAATGTGAGTTTACAAGTCGTAAATGGCCAGTTTCCAACGCAGAAGTGGTGGATCTTAGGGGTAAACTGAATAGTTACAATCCCTTAATCTAACAACTGTTCTTCATTATTTTGAGACGGCAAAACCGTCATGCTTTTCGGTTCAAGCCTTCGTTTCAAATTCAATAAAGTATGAAAAGGAACATCAACCACCATTTGATTGGCTAACCAACTGGGAATGCTACCACCTGGTTCAGCAGCTGCCCGAAAAGTGACCTGTACCTGATGTTGGGTCAAAGGCAGTAATTGCCAAACCCCATTCAGCTTGAGCATTCTAATCCGCTCAGGCTGATGTGGATAAGCATTAGGTTTCGCCTCAAAAATCACCTTAAGTCCGCCATTTTTTAATGGTTTTTTCTGCACCGCCACCACAGAATCACGATCAGATACAGGCCAAGGTAAATCAGTAACGCTATATCGCAAAGAACGACCATCAGGCAACTGCCCTACCACCTTCGCCTCCACCATCTTGTGATACCACTGCGGAAAGTGCGGCACATCTTCCAATACTTGCTTTACCTGTTCAATCGGCGCCGCAATCACCACCTCTCCTTTAAACTGTTTATATTGGGACCCAGGCGTCTCCGCCACCCACACCTTTACCCCCTCTTCAGCCTTCTCCAACTGCCAATCTGTCGCATAAGCCACTTGTAACCCCAGCACAAAACTTAAAACACCTAAAACCCACTTCCTCATCATCGTCTCCTTGAGAGCTTTGCATGAGTGGGGCGCGAGAGAAAAAGAGATAAAATTTTTCGAATCGAGGCGGAAAACGCAGGAAATAGCCTGCTATTTCCAAGTTTTTCAACGAAGAGTCGGAAAATTTTAACCTTTTTTATCCGTGAATCCATCTCGTGCAAAGCTCTCTTCTTGCATTTTCTATTTAAACGCCTATAATATGCGCATTCTAAATCGGGGTGTAGCGCAGTCTGGTAGCGCACCACACTGGGGGTGTGGTGGTCGCAGGTTCAAATCCTGTCACTCCGACCAATTTCCCCTTCCCCTCAATGTTAAAACTGACTTTTCAGCCAGCTTTAAACTTTCCCTTTTGTTATCTCACCCTATTTTGACCAAATCGATTGGCTCATCTGCCTTATACAAGGTTTTAGCCAACTGTTGCAAAGCGGACTGAATCGCTTCTTCCAACACTGGATGATAAAATGGCATCTGCAGCAGTCTCTGTACCGTCATGCCCTGCTCTACCGCCCAACCTAGTAGATGGGCAAAATGCTCCGCTTCAGCCATCACCAGTTCACCACCGATCAACTGCTGGGTCTCTTTATCAGCAAATAAGCTGATCACCCCCTTATCCACCTGCTGCACAATCGCACGACCATTGGCTTTTTCTAAATGGAAACAGGCGACTTCAACCCTGTCTAAATCCAACTCACTGTACCGTTTGCCGAATAATGCTACTTCAGGATCGGTAAACACAATCCCCATTGGTGCAACACGGTGATAATGCTCAACTTGTGGATACTTCATGGCATTGATGCCTGCAATTTTGCCTTCATATCCTGCTTCATGCAGAATAGGACGAAAACGGTTCACATCCCCTGCCATAAACACAGGCAAATCGGAAATCTGCATCGTTTCGATATCAAAAGGGGGCATCCCCTGTTCATCCAATTCAATCCCTAGATTTTCAATCCCTAGCTGATCAATATTCGGACGACGCCCTAAAGAAGCCAGCACCGCATCCACTTCAAAACTGCCCGCTGAGTTGCTCAATTGTAGCTTGCCATCACTGCCTTCACTGATATTGGCCGCTTCTCCCAAATAGATTGGAAACTCTTGAGAAATTAAACTCACCGCTGCATCTCGTGCATTCGGCTCAGAAAGCCCCGCCACCGTATTGAGCATCTCAAACCCAATCACCTTCACCCCAAGACGAGACATCGCTTGACCGAGTTCAATCCCGATCGCGCCAAGCCCCACCACAGCAACTGATTCTGGAAAAGTCTCCAGCTCAAAAATATCATCACTGGTCAAAATTCGATCCCCAAAAGCCTGCCAAAGCGCCGGCACCACAGGACGAGAACCAGTGGCAATAATCACCCGTTCCGCCTCAATCTGCTCACCATTGACTTCAAGGCGGTTGAGAGCAATAAACTTAGCATAGCCCTCAATAAACTGTTCGGATTTCAAATTAGACAACATATTGTTCGCCACGCCCCCGGAAAAACGGTCTCGCAAAGCCCTGACTCTTTCCAGCACTTCCGCTTGATTGACGCTAAGCGCTTCCCCACCATGAATCCCAATCTCAGCGAAGTCATTGCGTGCGTGATAATGGTTCGCACTATGAATAAGTGCTTTAGAAGGCATACACCCTACACGGGCACAAGTGGTACCTAAAGCCCCGCCATCTATGATTACAAAGTCTTCTGTTTGCCGTCGTACCTGACTCATCGCAGTCAATCCAGCAGTTCCAGCGCCTAAAATCGCAACCTTGACCTTTTTCATTATTTTTATCCCCTCTTTATTTTTTTAAATTACACAGTAAAATGAACACCTATCTTCACTTTATAAGGTTTTACGCTTGCTTTTACAAGTTTACTGGCCATTTACAACCAAACCTCCGCGACCAAGCCTGTTGTTGCTACTGAGCTTATGGCTTTCACACGCTTTAGCAGAGCCGCCTAAAGTTCAATCCATCCCACCTCAAGCGACTTCTTCTCATCCCATTTCTCAAACCATTCCAGAATCCATCTTAGCACGCATCTACCAGCCCTTCTTTGGTGATCTAAACCAACTGCGTAAACGCCGTGTTATTCGCGTCCTCACCACCTATAGCCGTACCAATTTTTTTCTCACCCCCAAAGGCTTTAGAGGACTAGAGTACGATTTACTTAAAGCCTATGAGCAGTTTCTAAATCGAGGCCCTAGAAAACAACGCTACCAAACCCAACTAGTCTTTCTGCCCGTTCCCTTTAAAGATTTACTCACTAAACTGCAAAAAGGGTTTGGCGATATAGCCGCAGCAGGACTCACCATTACCCCTGAAAGGTCAGCACTGGTTGACTTTACGCAACCTTATATTTCCAATATCAAAGAAGTCCTTATATCCAGCCCCAGTGCCCCCCCCATCCAACGACTAGAAGATCTCTCAGGCAAAACCATCACTGTCATTCCAGACAGTAGCTATATTATTCACCTCAATCAATTTAACCGAGTACTCGGTCAACTCGGCTTACCACCAATGGAAATCAAACCGGCACCAGCGTTACTCGAAATCGAAGATTTATTGGAAATGACCAATAATGGGCTGATTGATTACACCGTTGCCGACAGTCATATTGCCGAACTTTGGCAAAAACAACTTAAATCCTTAATCATCAACCCAAACATTATTTTTCATTACCAAGGTCAAATTGCTTGGGGACTGAGAAAACATACCCCTCAACTAAAACATTCACTCAATCAGTTTATACAACAAAAAGCGAAGCCAGGTAAACTACTCAATAACTTTGTCTATCAAAAATACTTTGAAGACGGCTACTGGATCAAACACCCACCTTCCTACTCCATCGTCAAAAAAATCCACTGTTTAGAATATTACTTTAAACGCTATGCAGAGTTTTTTGATTTTGACTGGACACTGATCGCCGCACAAGCCTATCAAGAATCTCGATTTAACCAACACAAAGTCAGCCATCAAGGCGCAATGGGCATCATGCAAATCAAGCCCGAAACTGCTCAACACAAACCCATCTATGTTCACCATATCAAAAAGCTTGAAAACAATATCGAAGCAGGGGTTGCCTATCTCGCCTTTTTAAGAGATCACTACTTTTCAGATCCAGCTTATCTGCCCGAAGATCGCATCAACTTCGCCCTCGCCGCCTACAATGCAGGACCCACCAAAATCAAAAAAATGCAACGCCTTGCCAAAAAACGCGGACTCAACCCCAACAAATGGTTCTACAATGTCGAAACCATTGTGCGTCAGAAGATTGGCTTGGAAACGGTCAACTATGTTGCCAATATCCGTAAATTCCAAGTCATCCTCAAAATGTCTCAATCCATTGAACAAAACAAACCATTGGCGAAGCTCAACTTACAAAACAGCGCTGGCAAAAAAACTGAAAAAATGCCAGAATCCCCAGTCCTGCTACCCAAACAGGCTAAACTGGACGAAACACCTTAATATTTTTAAATCCTTGGTCAATCAAATATTGCGCATGCAATTGACTCATCACCCCTTTCGAACAGTAAAGTAAGTACGATTTTTCTTGATCAAGTGATTTAAATTGTTGATTCAATTCATGAAACGGTATTTCAATCACTTCCACATCCACTTCCAGCGGTTCAGCCAACTTTTCACTTTCAGGCCGAATATCAATCACCACCTCATCTTGAATCTCATTCACCACCTCAACCGCTGCCGCCTCATTCACATTAGCTACAATCTGATCAACAGGCACCACCTCTTTTGCCGCCACAGCTGCCTCTAACACCGCCATATCAAATCTCGCCTCTTCTCTTGGCAGGCGTTTAAAAGAACCATGCGTCACAGGGTTTTTAGAGATCACACCGCAATACTCTGGCATATTTTCCGCAAAATGGCGGGTGCCAATCTCATCAGCAATCCGAATAATCTCATTCTTATTCATCGTCACCAAAGGGCGCAGCACCAACTTATCCGTCGCCTCATCAATCAACGCCAAATTGCGTAAAGTCTGGCTCGACACCTGTGCCACACTCTCGCCCGTCACCAATGCATCAATCCCCATTTCATCAGCCACCTGCTCTGCTGCTTTAAGCATCAATCGCTTCAACATCACTCCCAAATAGCTTTCATGGATAGAGCGGAAC